>CALGNG010000025.1 GCA_937958735.1 uncultured Aquimarina sp.
CAAATAAGACAAAACCAACACACAGACCAATAGTAATAAAAAAGAATAATAGCCTAGAACCTTCAAAACTGGAGGTAATTATCCTATAAATAGCATAAAATCCTAAAAACGTATTGGTTGCTACAAATAAAAATATAGCAAACACCATTTTCTTAATCGTCTTTAATCCTTCTTTACCGCTATTTTTAAGAAAACTAATCGGGTTATTGGCAGAATCTATTAATTCTTCTAAATTATCAAACTCCTCTTGATTGCTTGTTTTACTAGACATCCAAATATATTTTTATAACGGTAAATATATAGAATATTCATTAAAAATACATTTTATCGGACTCAAATACTACTTAAAACAGTTAACAAAAAGCAAACTCTTTATCGCAAATAATTAAATTACAATTACTTAAAACTTTCCCAGTCTTTCCAAACCACCTCAAATCCTTGTTGTTTTAGCATTGTTGCAATGTCTTCTGTAGGGCGTTCGTCCGAAATTTCGAATTGTTCTAAACTTTGTGGTTCTACTACGTATCCTCCTGGATTCGTTTTAGATTCCGCACTAATGGAGGTAATTCCTAATTTTACTACATTATTTCTAAACAGCTCACTCTCGCGAGTAGACATAGAAAGCTCTACATCTTCGTCCAACAAACGGAAGGCACAAATGGCTTGTACTAGGTCTGGATCCGTCATTTCTACCTTAGGTTCTAAGCCACCACTATGTGGGCGAAGTCTAGGAAAGGAAATGGAGTATTTGGTTTTCCAATAGTTTTTTTGCAAGTATCTTAAATGTAAGGCTGTAAAAAAACTGTCTGTTCTCCAATCTTCCAAACCAAATAACGCTCCCAACCCAATTTTATGTACTCCTGCACGACCTAAACGGTCTGGAGTTTCTAAGCGGTAATCAAAATTACTTTTCTTGCCTTTAGGGTGATGTTTTTTATACTCGTCCTTATGATAGGTTTCTTGGTATACCAAAACCGCATACAAACCACTTTGGCTAAGCGTTTCGTAATCGGGCTGATCCAGTGGCTGTACTTCTATGGTAATGTTACTAAATTGTTCTTTAATAAGCTCTATAGCATTTTTTATATACGATACGCCTACCGTTTTATTTGCTTCTCCAGTTACCAACAAGATATGATCGTATCCTTTTTGTTTTAAGAAAGCGACTTCTTTTAGAATTTCGGCATCCGTAAGGGTTCTTCTTGGTATTTTATTAGTCATACTAAACCCACAATACGTACATATATTCTGGCATTCGTTACTTAAATACATTGGCACATACATTTGCATAGTGTTCCCAAAACGTTTTTTGGTTAACCTACTGCTTATTTGTGCCATTTGTTCTAAAAATGGTCGTGCTGCAGGGGATATTAAGGCTTTAAAATCTTCTATATCCCTTTTGGATTTTGCTAAAGCATAGGTTACATCGGTTGCTGTTTTAGCATAGATATCTTGAGTAATTTGATCCCAGTTGTATTTATTGAAAGTTTGGGTGAAAGTTTTTTGGGTATTGGGTATCGGGTATTGAGTATCGGGCATCAGGTTTTTGGCTCTTTTAGCACTTTTCTTTAAATCTAATTTTATCAATTCTTTTTTCATTTGAGTTTTCTTAAAAAAATTAACCTAACGACTGAATTAATTTATATAACATTTTTTTGATAATAATCACTTTAGATTTCAATTTATCATAATCTTCATTTGTTATAAATTTTAAATCTTTGGATAATAAAATTTGATATTCAACTTCCGAAATTGAACCAGAAGCAATTCTTAAAAATCGAGCAAATTCTTTTTGAGTTTGGTAACCACAACCCTCAGCAATATTAGTAGGCACAGATGACGATACTCTTCTTAATTGAGAAATTAATCCGAATTTTTCTTCTGAAGGAAATAAGTTTGTTATGCGATAAATTTCCAAACACAACAAATGAGATTTCTCCCAAACTATTAAATCTTTAAAATTCCTCATTATTGTATTTTCTACTTATTATCAATCCCTATTGCCCGATACCCAAAACCCAATAGCTAATTTAAAAACGACGTCAATGGGCTACTTGCTTCGGCATGTTGCTTTACTGGGGCTAGTTTTGCTTCGTAAGCCATGCGTCCTGCCTCTACTGCCATTTTAAAAGCGCGTCCCATTTCTACTGGGTTTTGAGAGACTGCAATAGCCGTATTTACCAATACAGCATCGGCTCCTAGTTCCATAGCATAAGCAGCATGGGATGGCGCTCCTATACCTGCATCTACGATTACAGGAACGTTGCTTTGGTCTATTATAATTTCTAAAAAATCTTGTGTTTTTAGACCTTTATTACTTCCTATTGGTGCGCCTAATGGCATTACACATTGTGTCCCCACTTCTTCTAATCTTTTGCACAAAACAGGATCTGCATGGATGTAAGGCATTACTACAAAACCTAATTTTACTAGCTCTTCTGCTGCCTTTAAGGTTTCTATAGGGTCTGGTAATAGGTATTTAGGGTCTGGATGAATTTCTAGTTTTATCCAATTGGTCTCCAGTGCTTCTCGTGCCATTTGGGCCGCAAAAACAGCTTCTTTAGCATCCCTAACACCAGAGGTATTGGGTAGTAAATTAATATGCGGGTGTTGCAGGTGCGATAAAATATCGTCTTGCGTGTTAGTTACTTCTACTCGCTTTAGGGCTACAGTAATCAATTCACTACTGGAAGCTAGTAAAGATTCTTCCATTAACTTGGAGGTACTAAATTTACCTGTTCCTGTAAAAAGGCGTGAAGTAAATGTTTTATCGGCTATTTGTAATTTCATATTTATAGCTATTGGCTATTAGCGATTAAGTATTGGCTCTTCTAAAAGAATCAACATCTAATTGGTCATAGCAATTTTTATTTCGTTAATATTATTTTTAATCTCGTTATCGCTTCCGCTGGAAAGTAAACTTGAAACGGCAATTCCAGAAACACCTACATTAAATAACTCCTCTGTATCTTTGATTTGTATGCCCCCAATAGCAATAATTGGAATTTGATGTCCTTGTTTTTTTAATTGACCGATAATTTCTTGATAGCCTTCTAATCCTAGAACGGGACTTAATTTATCTTTTGTGGTCGTAAAAGTAAAAGGGCCTAATCCTATATAATCTACACCGTCTTTAATATGCTGTAAACAATCTTCTAATGTATTGGCCGTACCTCCAATAATGGCGTTTTCTGTAAGTTGTTTTCGGGCTTCTTTAGGATTGGTATCGGTTAAACCTACATGTATTCCGTCGGCTTTAGATTCTCCTGCAATGCCTACATTGTCGTTAATTATAAATATTGCTCCATAGGTGTCGCAAATTTTACGGCATTTTTTTGCGGCTTCTAAATAGTCTATTAACTCAACTTTTTTTAAACGCAATTGTACCCATTTTACTCCTGCTTTACATACGTTTTCTATATTGGTAATATGGTCTGCAATGGTAGCACCTTGGGAGATATATTGGATAGCTATTGGATTTTGGGTTTTGGGTGTCAGGTATCGGGTATCGGCTCCTTTATTACCTAAAGGGTTCTTTTTTCTTGTATTTGCTGTCTTTACACTCATTAATAACTATTTTAAATATACTTATAGCTAAAGCCTAATAGCCGAAACTTATTTAATAAACCTCCCCAATAACTCTTTACTACTCCCTAAATACTTCTCTGTAAATTGCTTTGCTCGAAAACTACTTTTTAATAGAGGAAATCCTAATGCTAGATTGGCTGCTATAGCACTGGATAGTATACAACCACTTCCGTGCTTGGGATATATGGGTTGTAGTTTGGGGTTTATAGGATGTATTTTTCCTTCTTTTGTATATAAATAATCTTTGCCTTTTTCTTGTTGGTTATGGCCGCCTTTTAAATATAGGCTGGTTTTGGTAGTTATATGGGCAATGGTTTTATTTAGGTCTTTTTTAGGAAATAGTTGCTCTATCTCTTCGTAATTAGGAGTTAGTACATAAATTTTTTCTAAAATTTGATCGAATTCCACTTCGCTAAAATTGGTATTGAAATCGTAATTTGTTGAAGATCGCAATACGGGGTCTAGTATTATTTTTATTTTAGGGTTTATAGAAAGTAATAGGTTTATAATTTGATTTAAAATACTCCAGTTTTCTATTATTCCAATTTTTACTACATCTATAGTAAATCTATCTAACAATACACTTATTTGCTTTTTAAGCACTTCTACATTTGTCCAATGGCAATCTACAAATAACGTATCTGTTTGTATGGTATTGGCTGTACATACGGACAAGCCTTGTGTTTTTAACCTTTCGAAGGTTTTGCAATCGGCTATTAGCCCTGCCCCTCCCGATGGGTCAAAGCCCGCTATGCTAAGTATGTATGGTCTTTTTTTCATTTAATTTATTAAGTATTGCGATGGGCTATATACTTGTTTTTATTTTTAACTAAATAACTCGGTAATGCTTTCTTTAGATAATGCTTTTACAAAATTTTCATCGGTTTGTATAATATCGTTGGAAAGTTGTTTTTTTCCTATTTGGTAGTTAATTATTTTCTCTTCTACTGTGCCTTTACAAATCATTTTATAGGCCATTACTTTTTTGGTTTGTCCAATGCGGTAACAACGGTCAATAGCCTGGGCTTCTACGGCGGGGTTCCACCATGGGTCTACTAGGTACACATATTCGGCTGCTGTTAGGTTTAAACCTGTTCCCCCTGCCTTAAGGCTTATTAGGAATACCCGTACATCGTTGTTATTTTGAAAATTATCTACCTTACTTTGTCGGTCTTTTGTACGTCCGTCTAAGTATTCGTAGATTATGTTTTCTGCATCTAATGCTATTTTTATCTGATTTAGCATCTTTACAAATTGAGAGAATATCAGAATTTTATGATTTCCCGTTTTTTCGGTCACATGCGCTACTAATTCTTTAATTTTTATAGATTCGGAGGTATAGTTTTCGTCGTCGTTTAATAACAAAGGGGAATCGCAAATTTGCCTTAGTTTGGTTAGTCCTTCTAACACATACATTTTAGATTTTCCTATACCATCTTCGTCAATTTTATTCAACAAATAATTCCGGTATTTATTTTTATAAGCATCGTATAGCTTTTGTTGCTCTGGCTCCATGGTACAGTACAAAATTTGTTCTGTTTTTTGAGGCAATTCTGTAGCTACTTGTTCCTTGGTACGACGCAGCATAAAGGGGTTTATTAATTGCCGTAATTCGTTAGCAATTTGCGCATCTTTATTTTTATCTATAGGTGTGGCAAATTCTTTTTTAAAATTAGCCATACTTCCTAACAAACCGGGGTTTGCAAAGGTCATTTGTGCAAAAAGATCGAACGTATTATTTTCTATTGGGGTTCCTGTAAGTACTAGTTTGTTATTGGCTTGTAAGAGACGAGTAGATTTGAAACGTTGTGAATTGGGATTTTTTATGGCTTGTGACTCGTCTAAAATAATATAGTTAAACTTATATTCTTTTAAAAAAGAAACGTCTCGCATTATTAAACCATAGGTGGTAAAAACAATATCAAAATTATCAAAATTTTCTGTTGTTTTTAAACGGTCTCCACCTGTATGTACATGAAAATTAAGTGTGGGACAAAACTTTTTAATTTCTTCTTGCCAATTAAAAATTAACGAGGTGGGCAATATAATTAATGTTGCTTTTTTGGGGTTTTTAGTGTTTTTTAAATGTTGTAAAAAAGTAATTATTTGCAACGTTTTTCCTAATCCCATATCGTCTGCTAGGCAACCTCCAAAGTTATATTCGTCTAAAAAATTTAACCAATTTAAGCCTTCTTTTTGATAATCTCTTAAATTTGCTTTTAGCCCTTTAGGTGTGCTTATGTTAGCAATTTCTTTAAAAGACTGTAAACGTTTTTTTATGGCAGCATGCTTTAGGGCTATGTCGGAATTCGCGTCCAAGGTATCATACAAACTGTCTATTACCGATAGTTGGTATTTAGAAACTTGTATAGAATCTTTTTTAACTTCTCCAGATCTAAAGGCGTGTTCGTATTTCTCTATCCATTTTTGTGGTAAAATACCTAGAGTCCCGTCTTTTAGTTCTACGTAGTTGCTTTTATTAATTATAGATTTTCTAACGTCTTTTAGGCTTACTTGCTGGTCTCCAAAGCTAATTTCCATATTTACGTCGAACCAATCTATACCAGAATTTACATTTACAGCAATATTAGGTTTATTGCTATTGTATTTCATTTTAGTTAGTTTGTCGTAACCAAAAACTTCTATCTGATTTTCTTTTAAGATATCGAAGGCATCTATAAACCATAAATCTGTTATAAAATCTTCCTTATCTATGTAAAAAAAAGATTGATTTTGGTTTTCGAAATGAGGGTGCAAGTTTTGTAATACCGAAACAAATTGTTGTTCCATTTTTGTATCACGCTTTATTATCTTTCCTGTTTCCGTTTCTTCTATAACCTGAGGAGATAGTAATTCTATGTGCTTATTATTATATTCAATTACTGGTTTTAAAATAATAATGTCTTCTATTTCGGATAGGTAAAGTTGTTTTTTAAAGTCTTCAACGAGTACTTTTTTTGTCGTTTGCTTTTTGTGAGGAATAACAACTTCGAATCGCTCCGAAAGGGGTTTTATAAAACTGTTATAATTTTTTTCGAAATCGGTTTTCGGAATGCGTATTTCTGGGGTATCATTAAAATAAACAAAGGCTTTCGCATCAAAAAAAGAACGGTACAAAAAGTACTCTTTGTTTAGTGTTAGAAAATAAAGATTATTGACATATTTATTTTTTATAATTTTCTTTTTACTACCTTCTACTTCTACGTAGGCTTTAAGTACAAAAAAGTGGGCTTCTTCTTTTACTTTGAAAAAAAGCCGAGGAGCTTCAGTCTTGAAAGAGATAGGCTCTAAGTTTTTTCGGGTTATTTTATCCGAATAGTCTTCTAAAAATACTTGGTATGTTAATAGGTTATCATAACATAAAGCAAGTAGTTCTCTTAAGTTTTTAAAGGCTAATTTTTCCTTTTGAAAATCAAAGCTAGAAGTGGTTTCGTTTAAAATATTTATGGCAAGTATTTTTTCAATTAGTGCCTGCTGTTCTATAGTATAGTTTTCTTTTTCGAACAAAAATTCTTCAGCTGTAATTCTTTGTATTTTAGAAACTAAATCTGTTTTTTCTACATTAATATTTCCTTGTAACGGCAATAATTCCACAACATCAGTTTCTCCGGTATTGTATAATTCAATACCTAAAGCTACTCCCTTTTCTTTTTTTGTTTTTGTTTTCTTTTCAAAAATGGGTAATTGATCTATAATTACATTTTCATTATCTAAAAAAGATCTATTAAACTCTTGTAAATCTCTAAATTCGTAAGCGCTTAATAAGCCTTCTTTTTTAGGTATTAAATTATATGCTCCACCTTCTAACTCAAAAGAGAAATAGTCTTTATACACTTCATTTTTAAGTGTAAATCCATATTCATTTAAGGTTTTCTCTTTTCCTTCTTCTATTTCTTTATCTGTTTTAAAAAAAATAATATTTGGAGTTCTTTCTAAATAATTTAAAGCTTTTGCTTGATGTTTACACAAATTTTTATTGTAGGCTCTACAATTGCATAAAAGAATTAGTTCATCTTCTTTCTTTTGTATTTGGACTCTCAAAAACTCATCGCTCCAATAGTTATTATTTACTCTTAAAGAAATATAATTACTATCTATAGATTCTACATGTACTGTATCCGAATCGTAAAACAACTCTTTATATGTTGTTTTTGTTGTATTTAAACGTATTAAATCGTCTAAATAAACTCCTTCTTGTAACTTAAAAGAATATGCATCTTTAGTAGAGTACTTTACAGGCTTCACCGCCTTTTCAACCTCTTTTAATTCTACGGTTTCTTGATCTTTATTGGAAAAATAAGCTTCTGCCTCGATTGCTAAGGAAACTTGATGTTTACATACTTTTCCATGATCAAAAGGACAGGTACAAGTACTATTTATAGCTCCAAACACCAATCCTGTAAAAGTAACTTGATAAGGGATTCCCGAAGAACCTCTTACCGTAGCAATAATATTATTTTGATCCTCTGTCGATATCTCCATTGTTACCACAGGGCAATCTGCGGCACGGCCACGAATAGTTGCCGTAGCATTTGCATTGATATAGGTTTTAAGACGAAGGTTTTTTATAGCCATATTACTTTATTTACTATAGTAATTCTTTTTTGTTTCTTTAAACGTTTCTATCGCATTATCACTATTCCAAATACTTCCTAAAACAGCTACTCCTTTAAATCCTAACTTTTTAAATTCTACTACGTTTTCAGGAGTGGCACCTCCTAAACCAATTATTCTTTCATTGATTTGATTAACATCAAATCCACGACCTTCGTAGCCTTTTTTAGAAATGGATGTAAATATTGGACTTAGTAAGTGGTAATCGAATTCGAACGTACAATTTTCTAGTTCTTCTAGTTCATGAAAGGAACTACTAATGGTTTTACCGTACATTTCTAATCCTAAAAAATACTTGCCTGGGTTATCTATATGATCTCTTCTTTTTTGTTCTGGAAAGTGTATTCCTTTTAAATTATACTCGTTAATTAACTCATGAAAATGATGCACTACAATTCTGTTGTGGTATTGTTTGTCTATCTGGTTTAAATAAGCACAATGTTCCTCATAATTTTTATGTGGTTTTCTTAAATGATAGTACTCCAAACCCGCTTGAAATAATTGGTGTAGTATTTCAATTTCGTTAGGAAGATCTTTTTCTGGTGCTATAAGGATAATCATTTTTTATTTTTAGTCTCTTAAAAACCTAATAGCCTAGAGCTATTTAGGATTGCGTACGTTATGCGATACTGAAACAAGTTTAGCATGACGTTCGTTTATTTTCGTCACTCTGAATTTGTTTCGGAATCTCATCACATTTGTATGTCCATCCAACTAAGTTTAAAACTAAACTTTCGCTTTTTTGAGTTAGGGATTGCAGTGGTATCCTTTTGCTTTTTCCGCAAAAGATTTAACGGAAAGCCCGACCACGCTTTTCTAAAAAAGCGTGGGAACTTCCTAATATTTATTTTAAAGGTATACCTCTGATCCTTTGTCTTTAAATTCTTTGGACTTCTCTTCCATTCCTTTTTTAAGGACTTCGTTATTGTCTGTAATTTTATTTTCTTCGGCAAAATCGCGTACTTCTTGCGAAATCTTCATAGAACAGAATTTAGGCCCACACATAGAACAGAAGTGTGCTACTTTTGCTCCATCGGCTGGTAGGGTTTCGTCGTGATATTCTAATGCGCGTTCCGGATCTAATCCTAAATTAAATTGATCCATCCAACGGAATTCGAAACGTGCGGTACTTAGTGCGTTGTCTCGGTGTTGAGAGCCCGGGTGTCCCTTAGCTAAATCGGCTGCATGTGCGGCTAATTTATAGGTTACTACTCCTACACGTACGTCTTCTTTGTTTGGTAATCCTAAGTGCTCTTTTGGGGTTACGTAACATAACATAGCGCATCCGTACCAACCAATCATGGCTGCACCAATACCAGAGGTAATGTGGTCGTATCCTGGGGCAATATCTGTGGTTAAAGGACCTAGGGTGTAAAAAGGAGCTTCGTCACAAACCTCGATTTGTCTTTCCATGTTTTCTTTAATCATGTGCATTGGCACGTGACCTGGACCTTCTATAAAGCATTGCACTTCGTGCTTGCGGGCTATTTGTGTTAGTTCTCCTAGGGTTTCTAGTTCTGCAAATTGCGCTTCGTCGTTGGCATCTGCAACCGATCCTGGACGTAAACCGTCTCCTAAAGAAAATGCTACATCGTAGGATTTTAAGATTTCGCAAATTTCTTCGAAGTGTGTGTATAAGAAACTTTCTTTGTGGTGTGCTAGACACCATTTTGCCATAATGGATCCTCCTCGAGATACAATACCGGTTACACGTTTTGCCGTCATAGGTACGTAACGTAATAATACGCCAGCATGAATAGTGAAGTAATCAACACCTTGCTCTGCTTGCTCAATAAGCGTATCGCGGAAAATTTCCCATGTTAAATCTTCTGCAACACCGTTTACTTTTTCAAGCGCTTGG
>CALGNG010000026.1 GCA_937958735.1 uncultured Aquimarina sp.
TCCAAAGAATACTTACCCAGGAAAAACAGTCTTAATTGGTGGGGATGACCAGGATGAAAGAGGAGCGCAATTTGCAGAAGGGCAAGTAGCCATGTATATGTCAGAGAATGGAGATGCCGACTTAGAAAACGGAAAAATTTACGTGTTACGTACTAAACAAATTTCTGATGATGTTGGTGGTGTTATTAATGGAGTTACTAATACACAGTACGACGAAAGTAATTTTGATTTTCAAAAAGAGTACGAAGTAGAATTTGTTGAAATACCAAATGGAAAAGAGTTAACATTTACAGAAATGGGAATGGCTTGTAACGACGTATTTGCTACTCAATTTATGAGAGTAGAAGATGTAGATTATAGAAAAGGATCTGATGATAATGCACGTACTGTATTTTTTGCAGTTACGGGAAGAGGACCTGGTAGAGGAACATATAATGACTGGGGAACGGTTTATAAGTTACAGTTAGACCCTACTAATCCTTTAGAAGGTAAGTTAATCCAGATAGTAAGTGGAAATACAAATACTAATAAAGCGGATGGTAATTTAGCAGAACTACAGAGTCCTGACAATATATGTGTTACCGAAAATTTCGTATATATTCAAGAAGATCCAAATTCATTTGATAGAGGTCATGCTGCGCGTATCTATCAAACAGACCTTAACGGTAATAATGCATCTGCCGTTTTAGATTTAGTAGTGCGTCAGGATTTAGATCCTAAGAAAAGTACGGGCTTAAGTGGTGAGTTTGGGGCTTTAATTGATATTTCTGATAAAATAGGAGTACCGGATACTTTTATTTTAGCGTTACAACCTCATTATTGGGAGAGCGATGATTTTAAAAACTTAGACAATGGACACGATAGATCAAGCAATCAAGTCTGTGATCCAAGATCAACTAGTTTTTGTTCTAGAGAGGACGACCAGGCTTCACAAATCATTATTTTAAAAGGACTACCTAGATAAAAAATTAAGTAACTAATTTCAGAAAGACTTCACATTTTGTTTTAAGTGTGGAGCTTTTTGTTTTAATATAAATTTTGTGATGAAAAAAATTAGTATCATAGTCATAGGGCTATTGTTGTTGTTTTCATGTAATAATTCAAAAAAAAACTCTTACGAAAATTTAGTTGTTGAGACTTCTGTTCCAAGTACTATAGATTGGAAAGCAGTTCAAAATTACTATTACGATAACATGGAAGTAGCTATTTTATATTTAGATTCACTTGCAATAAAAGATTTGCCTAAATCAAAAAGTAAGTTTTATTTTAAAGAATTAAGAAGAGCATTTAAAATTGCAGAACCTTATGCATCGTACTTGAATCCAGATGTTGGACACAGAGCTAATGGACCAGCATTATCTATTTACAAAGAAGATAGCGGGAAAATAGTAACAGCAGTTGGCTTACAAAAATTAGAAGAAACGCTTTATGGAGAGATTATAGTAAAAGAGGATGTAGATAGAGAAGTTTATATTCTTAAAGGATTTCTCGGTAATCTAAAAAATGGAATTAAAGAAAGGAAGCTAAATCCACAGCGTTTCTTTGTTGCAACACATCAGCAATTAATGCGATTAGTTTCTTTGGCTATGGCTGGATTTGACACACCTGTAAGTGGGTTAAGTATTTCCGAAACTGCTATTTCTTTAAAGAGCTTATCTCATGTATATGATTTGTCTATTAGACCTCTTGTACAAGGAAATAATATTAATTTAGATCGTGATTTTAATAAAAATATTGAAAATGCTATTTCGTTTATAGGAAAAGAACCTAATTTCATAACCTTTGATCGTTATACATTTATTCGTAATTATTTGAATCCAATTACAAGAAATTGGGTAGCTATAAGAAAATCAGCTGCTATATGGGAAACGAAATCAAATTCGTATCCTTTTAATTTTAATGCGCCGACTTTTTTTGAAGAAGATAGCTTTAACGTAAATTTTTTTTTAGATGTAAACGATCAAAACCCGTCTGCTAAAAAAATCGCACTTGGAGAAAAGTTGTTTTTTGATAAAAATTTATCGAAAAATGGAACAATGTCTTGTGCCACATGTCATATTGCTTCTAAAGGTTATGCAGATGGTCTAAAATTAGGAAAAGATAATAAAGGAAATTTGCTCGTGAGAAATACACCAACGCTCCTAAATAGTGTTTATCAACAATCTTTTTTCTGGGATGGTAGGGCCAATACTATTGTTAATCAAATAGGTATAGTATTTTCTAACAAAAAAGAATTTAATAGTTCTATCCATCAATTTTCTGAAAATATACTCGAAGACTCTAATTATGCTAATCTGATTAAAGATGCCTATGGGATAATACCTAAAAAAAACACTGAAATTATTAGAGCAATATCTACTTACATAGCTACATTAAAAAGTTTCAATTCTAAATTTGATAAAAATATTAGAGCGGAAGAAAATACGTTTACAAAAAGTGAAAAAAGAGGCTTTAATTTATTTATGGGAAAAGCTTTGTGCGCCACGTGCCATTTTATGCCATTAACTAACGGAACAGTGCCTCCATTTTTTAGTGAAACAGAAAAAGAAGTGATTGGTGTTCCTGAAACTTCTGAAAACAAAAAATTAGACGATGATTACGGATTTTACAGCGCTTTTAAAGAACAACTCCATAAAGGGATGTTTAAAACACCAACAGTTAGAAATGCGGCTTTAACAGCGCCTTATATGCATAATGGTGTGTACAATACTTTAGAAGAAGTAATCGATTTTTATGTAAAGGGAGGAGGTGCTGGATTGGGTTTTGATGTACCGCACCAGACATTGCCTTTCGATAAGTTAGCTATTACAGATCAAGACCAAAAAGATTTGATAGCCTTTATAAAAACGTTAACAGATGCGCCAGAGAAATTGTATTAAACTAGAGTGCTAATAATACAGTATTATAGGTTTTAAATTGATAAATGTTTTAAAAATAATTTAAAAACTAAATAAATTAATAAGGAACTAGTTAAAAGCCTTTGTTTTTTGTAGGAAAATTCTCTTATAGTTGCTAAATTATGCCTTCTATGAAGGTTCTTAAAGCGGTAGCAATTATAACGGGTATTTGTTTAATACTTTTATCTCTTATAAGTGTTTTTAATTTTAGTACTCCTCTCTTATTTTATAGGAGAGTAGAGATTGTTTGTGTGCTGTGTATTGTAAGTATAGGTGTCTATTTTATAAGGTTAAGAATAGAGAAGAAAAATGAGTTAAATAAAGAAACTTCAATATTTAAAAAACAACAAAATAATAAATCGGCTAAAACTTGAACTCCAGTTGTACGTCCATTTTTTGTGGTTTTGTGGGGATTTTTTTTGTTTCTTTAGAGTTATTAAGGGAGGTTAAAGACAAACCTAATAGCCGTACCGAGTTTTCCATTTTTTGTTGATAAAGTAATTCTTTAGCTTCTTCAAAAATTAAATCGGCACTAGAAATGTAAAGAGCTAGGGTTTTGGATCTAGTTTGTAAAGTAAAATCGCTGTATTTAATTTTTAAAGTTACTGTTTTGCCAGCGACTTTGCTTTTTGTGCAGCGTTTCTCTAATTCTTGCGCCAGTTCCTTTAGACGTTCTTCCATATATATTTCGGAAGCTAAATTGATGCTAAAAGTACGTTCGGCCCCAATAGATTTTCTGGTACGATGAGGTTTTACCTCGCTGTTATGTGTGCCTCTAACTATATTGTAATAATGTGTTCCCGATTTTCCAAAATGTTCGGTTAGATATGCTTCGGATTTTAATTTTAAATCGTTTCCCGTATAAATGCCCAGTCCATACATTTTTTTTTGTGTTACTTTCCCCACACCATAAAATTTACGAATATCTAAGCTTTCTAAAAAAGGAATTACTTCGCTAGGGGTAATGGTTTTTTGTCCGTTAGGCTTGTTGTAATCGCTGGCAACTTTGGCTAAAAACTTATTAATAGATATTCCTGCAGAAGCCGTAAGCCCCGTTTTTCTCAAAATTTTAGCACGTATTTCTTCGGCGACTAAAGAAGCGCTAGGATTTCCTTTTTTGTTGTTAGTAATGTCTAAATAAGCTTCGTCTAAAGATAGTGGTTCTACTAAATCGGTATATTCAAAAAAGATAGCTCGGACTTGTTGCGAAACTTCTTTATATCTAGCAAAATTATGCTTTACAAAAATAAGATGTGGACATAGTCTTTTTGCGTGGACGCTACTCATGGCACTACGTACCCCAAAATTTCTAGCCTCGTAGCTAGCTGCACTAATAACGCCTCTGTCGGAAGTGCCTCCTACGACAATAGCCTTGCCTTTTAGACTAGGGTCGTCCAATTGCGCTACCGATGCGTAAAAAGCATCCATATCTACATGGATAATTTTTCGAGAAGTGCTGAAGTTGTATGTCGATTCTTTAGATTTATTCAAGATGAGGGTATATTGACTTGATTTTTATAAAATTAGAATAATTTTTGTTTGTTTTTAAATATAAATAAAACCTATTTTTGTTGCTTAATTTTTTAATATGAAACAAAATATTACAATTGCTCTTTTGAGCTTTATTTTTCTTTTAACAAGCTGTGCAAGTATTGTTAGTAAGTCTAGTTATCCTATTTCTATAAATAGTAGTCCTTCAGAATCTAAAATTACAATTACAAACAAAAAAGGGGTGGAAATTTATAGAGGCTCAACACCTGCTACTTTAAAATTGGATGCAGGTAATGGTTATTTTTCTAAAGCACATTATCAAGTAAAATTTGAAAAAGAAGGATATGCTACTAGAAATGTGCCTGTTAATTTTAAATTAGATGGCTGGTACATTGGCAATCTTGTTTTTGGAGGGTTTATAGGTTTTCTTATTGTAGACCCAGCTTCAGGGGCAATGTTTAAGTTGGATACAGAGTTTTTAAATGAAACATTAGAACCAGTAACAGCAAATACTTCTAACGAAGAAGTAAAGTTGTATAACTTAGAAGAAATTCCAGAAGATTGGAAAAAACATTTAGTTCAAGTTTCTAAATAAAAAGAATATAAACTAAAAATTATGAGTTTATTTAGTCTAAAACGAGTACTGTTGATTGTTGGTGTTTTATTATTAGCATCATGTGCTTTAAAGCCTATTAGCCCTGAATTTACATTTATTAGAAATGAATCTGGTAAAGTTGATTTGGGTAAGTTAGGGAATGGTAAAATTTTAATTTACAATGGTGCAGATGTTTTTCATAAAATGGATAAAACGGGTCGTTTAAATGTTTGGATTAACAATAAAGCTTTGGGGCAAATTAAACCTAGTGAGTATGTTATAGTTAATCTGGAAAATAGAAAACATTTATTTACAGCCTTGCATATCGATTTAGTTAAAATGAAAAGTAATCATGAAGTGTTGGTAGGTAATGAGACGAAGATTATAAAAATTAAACCAAGCGTTACCTCCAATAAATTAACAGTAACTAATATACTTCCTAATAACTTTGATAAATTTAAGTACGTAGAAAGTAAATAAATTTTTAGGAGGTATAATTTGATTAAGTAAGTGAAGAAAAAAGGCTTCCAATTTTATTAAATTGGAAGCCTTTTTTATACTTTAGTTTATATTATTTATTAGCATTGATAATACCAAAGAAATCCTCGGCTTTTAATGCCGCACCACCAATAAGACCACCATCTACATCGGTTTTAGAGAAAATCTCTTGGGCATTAGTAGGCTTACAGCTTCCTCCGTAAAGGATGGAAACACTGTCTGCTAGATCTGCAGAGTACTTATCGGCTAATGTTTTACGGATAAAAGCGTGCATTTCTTGTGCTTGGTCTGCACTAGCTGTTTCTCCAGTTCCAATAGCCCATACTGGTTCGTATGCTAATATGATGTTTTTAAAAGCATCGGCTCCTAAATGAAACAAAGCATTAGAAATTTGAGAAGCTACTACATCGAAATGTTTTCCGCTTTTACGTTCTTCTAATTCTTCTCCAAAACAAAAAATTACTTCGATATTTTCGGCTAAAGCTTTATCTACTTTTTCGGCTAATAAAGCATCGGTTTCTCCGTAGTAAGCACGTCTTTCACTATGTCCAAGAAGTGTAATATTTACTCCGGCACTTTTTAACATATCGGCAGAAGTTTCTCCTGTATAGGCGCCGCTATCGTGCTGGCTCATGTTTTGTGCCGCTACTTCGATATTAGATCCTGCTACCGCCTCCACAGCTGTAGTAAGGTTTACGAAAGAAGGGGTAATAATTACGCGTGCACCAGAAGTGTTAGTTTGGGCTTTTAAGTCAGCAATCAAACTTTTAGTTTCTGCTACATTTTTATTTAATGTCCAGTTTCCAGCAACAATTTTTTGTCTCATCTTATTCTTTTATTGAGGGTTCTTATGCGGTTAGTTTTACACGCGGATCTAACCATCCGTATATTATATCTACAAATATATTGATTACAATGAATATAAGCGCTATGACTAATACAGCTCCCATAACAATTGGAAGGTCCGAAGTATTTAAAGCATCTACTATTTCTTTACCTATACCATTCCATCCAAAAATATATTCTACAAAAACAGCTCCTGCTAGCATAGAGGCAAACCAACCCGATATAGCGGTTACTACAGGGTTTAAAGCATTTTTTAACGCATGCTTGTAAATAATAGAAAAAGTAGAAAGTCCTTTGGCCTTAGCGGTACGTATATAGTCTTGTTGTAAAATTTCTAATAAAGAATTCCGCATTAGCTGGGTAACCACAGCTAAAGGGCGTATTCCTAAAACTATAGCAGGTAGTACTAGATTTTGTAATTGGAGTTGTCTACCCTCTCCAAAGTCGTCTAAGCCATAAAGACTACCAGACATAGGTAAATGGGTGTATTGGTGCCATACAAACCCAAAAAGCCAAGCAAATAAGATAGCGCTAAAAAAAGAAGGAACACTCATCCCTAAAGTACTTACAATTTGTATGGTTCTGTCCAGCCAAGAATCTTTTTTTAATGCCGAAATAATTCCTAAAAAGATACCAATGCAAAGAGCTATAGTTATAGAGCTTATTGCGAGTATTGCCGTATTGGGAAGTGTTTCGCTAATAACAGCACTTACTTTTTTGCCTGTTTTTTGCAGCGATTTTCTTAGATAAGGCCATTTTAATACAATACTGGTTTGGGCTATAGTGCTTATTTTAGACCCGCCGTATTTTTCTTTACTATAAAAAGTAAAATCTTGGGAGTTACTGCTATGTACAGATATAGGGGATAGGTCGTTAATGTAAAAAAAATACTGCTTAGATAAAGGTTGATCTAATCCATATTTTTTACGGATAACGTCCAATTGTTCTTTGCTGTCATTCTGTCCCAGCATCATTTCTGCGGGGTCTCCTGGTAAAATGTTGAATAGCCCAAATATTACAGTAAGTACCCCAAAAAGGGTTAATACAGTATAGCCTATTTTTTTTATAATATATCCCAGCATTATGGAAGTAAGAGCTTTTCAGCATCGTTCCAATGCAGTTTTTGTTTAATGGTTCCCTTTTCTAAATGAATAATCCCAGGATTAGAGCGTATAATTGTTTTTAAAGCAGTCATGTCGGTACTGTAAAAAGGAACAGGGATTTTATATTTAGATTTTATTTCATTTACTTCTTTATCAAAGGAGCTAGAAAGCCCTACTACGGTATAGCCTTCCGATTCGGCACGTTCTATAAGGTCGTGAAGTTTCATTAGCCCTCCGTCCTCGGCTTTATCTATTTTATACGAAACAATTACGATAAGTTTTCTGTAATTTAAAAAGATGTCGGTAATATCTTCTCCTAGAGTTTCTACCGAAAAATCGTGTATAGGGGGTTCGTAGCCTTTTTGTATTTCTTCGGTCTCGTACCCTATAAATTTCCCAGATACTTTTGGGTAGGCTCCAGAGGTAGTAATAACAGTTTCTTTTCCGTTTTCTTCAAAAGTCCAGTGGTACTTAAACTTAGCTTTGGGAGCGTCTTTAGGAATAGTCATCCCTTCGGCAATATTGGTGCCCACCTTATAGGCTCTAAAATCGATCCCAGGTAAATGCATTAGTACATGGTTAGAATACCATAGAGAGGCTATAAAACTAGCAAAAATAATAATTACGTTAGTAAATTTATGGAAGAAAGGGGTAATATGCTTTTGTCCCAAAAATAGAATTATTATTAAAATTAAAAGGACTAGATCTTTGTAGAAAGATTGCCAAGGAGTTAGTGGTAAGGCGTCTCCAAAACAACCACAATCGGTTACTTTATTAAAGTAGGCAGAGTAAAAGGTAAGGAAGGTAAAAAAGACAATCATCCCTAAAAGTGAATAGATGGTAAATTTCACATAATGCCCTAGCAGTAGGAATACTCCAACAAGGACTTCGAAAATTACAATAAAAATAGCCAAACCTAATGCATAAGGCTTTAAAGCAACTAAGTTTAAGACATCTTCGGCAAAATAATCCTGAAGTTTATAGGAAAAACCTAAGGGATCATTCAGCTTTATAAATCCCGAAATAATAAATAAAATTCCTACAAATATTCTACAGACCCCTACGATTGCTTTCATTATTCTATTCTTTTAACGTTCTAAATTTATAACGATTTATTTATTTGAGTGCTCTTTCGGGCAATTTATTCAGAATTATTTTATTTTTTTAAGATAAATGAATCATTGCAAAAATGGAGTAATTAATCATATCCTGATAATTGGCATCAATACCCTCACTTACTAGGGTTTTTCCTTTATTATCTTCAATTTGCTTTACGCGTAATAATTTTTGGATAATTAAATCGGTTAAAGAGCTTACCCTCATGTCTCTCCAAGCTTCTCCATAGTCATGATTTTTGGCTAGCATTAGTTTTTTAGTTTCTTTAATATACTGGTCATAAAGCAAGGTGGCTTCTTTAGTGTTTAAATCGGGCTGGGTAGCAATTCCTTTTTCAATTTGTATTAAAGCCATTAAGCAGTAATTAATAATTCCAATAAATTCGGACTCTTGGCCTTCGTCTACTTTACGTTCTTCGTTTTCTTGTAAACTACGTATACGTTGTGCTTTTATAAAAACCTGATCGGTTAAAGAAGGTAGTCTTAAGATGCGCCATGCCGCGCCATAATCGGTCATTTTTTTAATAAATAATTGACGGCATTGGGAAACTACAGCATCGTATTGTTTGGAAGTATTTTGCATAAAAAGTTGTAATTTGTACTCTCTTTTTAAAAGAACAGCAATTTAAAAAAGTTGTTGGGAACTATAGCATAAAATTGTACTTAATGACTATTAATTGCCTCGGAAAACTAATTGACTTTGATTCTCCTAAAATTTTAGGGATACTAAACCTAACGCCAGATTCTTTTTACGATGGTGGTAAACTAAAAGAAACCAAGACTATTATAAAAAAAGCAGGGCAATTTTTAGAAGAAGGGGCCGATTTTTTAGATTTAGGAGGGTATTCTTCCCGCCCAGGGGCTAAAGATATTTCTGTTGCAGAAGAAATAAATAGAGTAGCTCGAGTAGTACAATTATTAAAAAAAGAATTTCCAAAAGCCATACTATCTATAGACACCTTTAGAAGTGAGGTAGCCAAGGCTTGTTTAGATAATGGTGCAGGTGTTATTAACGATATTTCTGCGGGGAGTTTAGATATAGAAATGATGAAAACGGTAGCCAGCTACAATGTGCCTTATATTATGATGCATATGAAAGGTACACCACAAACCATGCAATCTTTAGCTTATTACGAAAATGTTACGACAGAAGTTTGCTATTACTTTTCCGAAAAAATAGCCCAAGCACGGGCTTTGGGCATAAACGATCTTATTGTAGATGCAGGATTTGGTTTTGCAAAAACAATAGCTCAAAATTTCGAATTGCTTAATCATTTAAATATTCTAAGACAATTAGATGTGCCTATACTAACGGGGATTTCTAGAAAATCGATGATTTATAAAACGCTAGAGACTACAGCAGATAAAGCCCTTAATGGGACTTCTGCACTACACATGGTAGCCCTCGAAAAAGGATCTAATATTCTTAGAGTACACGATGTAAAAGAGGCTAAAGAATGTATTTTGCTATACGAAGCTTTAAAAACAAATCAAAACCATTAAATTTAACCTTTTACAATAACTACCTATTTTGATAGACTTACGATTTCTTGATATTATTGATATTGTCTTAGTGGCTACACTACTCTACTATATTTATAAATTAGTAAAAGGGACAGCAGCTATTAATATTTTTGTAGGTATTGTTATTATTTACGGGGTTTGGAAACTAACAGAAGCCCTAAATATGGTAATGTTAAGTTCTGTTTTAGGAGAATTTATTGGGGTAGGTATGTTTGCTTTAATAGTAGTTTTTCAACAAGAAATTAGAAAATTCTTGTTAATGATTGGGTCTACTAATTTTACTTCTAGGAAACGTTTTTTTTCGCAACTAAAATTTATAAAAGATACCCACGTAGATCCAGAAACCAATATCCCAGCACTAATAAAAGCTTGCGAAAATATGAGTGCTTCTTTTACAGGAGCATTAATTGTAATTAAACGCAGTACACCGTTAGAATTTGTTAAAAGTTCTGGAGATAGCATGAATAACGAGGTAAATGCCCCTATAATAGAAAGCATATTTTATAAAAACAGTCTGTTGCATGATGGGGCTATGATTATCGAAAAAAATAAAATAACAGCCACCCGTGTAATTTTACCAGTTTCTGGAGATATAAATATTCCCTTGCGTTTTGGGTTACGCCATAGAGCAGCCATAAGCATTACACAAAAAACAGATGCCATAGCATTGGTGGTAAGCGAAGAAAATGGTCAAATTTCTTACATAAGAAATGGCGAATTTGTAATGCATGAAACTCCTAAAGAATTGATTCAAAAGCTTAGTAAGGACTTGGTGTAGAGATGCTTGTTTTTTTTATGTGAGATTATCTACATGTGTGTTTATGTAGAAATTCTCTTATGTAAATAGTCTAAGCGTATTAATCGTTAATAGGATTGTGAAACATTGTGTAAGCTAAATGATTTTGCTGATGAGCCTCTAATATCAAATGTGAAAATATAAAAAGAATTATAGGTTTCAAAAAATATAATACGGTAGAGGGTCTTGGTTTTAATTTATGCTTTACGGCTAGAATATTTTAAAATGTTTGGAACACAAATTCACATTATCACCTTTGTTGTTTTTTATGTAATGGTTAAAATTCCTTAAATAAAAAAAGTTACTATTAAAACGTTTTAGTTTGGCATTAAAGTTGAAAACCTTAAATTAATCTCCAATTGCTAAGTAAGCTTACATGAATTTTAAGACACCATTTATTACCATTTTTTTAACGTCCATGCAATTTTTATCTGCACAAAACCATGGG
Organism: uncultured Aquimarina sp.; assembly: GCA_937958735.1. Classification (GTDB taxonomy): domain Bacteria; phylum Bacteroidota; class Bacteroidia; order Flavobacteriales; family Flavobacteriaceae; genus Aquimarina. The sequence goes on from CALGNG010000026.1 coordinate 11,314, forward strand.
GTTGTAAATACTACAAATAGCCAAAATGTATCCTTAAAAAGTATCGATATAGGAGATTGTAGGTGGACCACGGGTTTTTGGGCAGATAAATTTAAAGTAGCCGAAGAAGTAATGATTCCACATATGGGAACCATTCTAAAGGGAGATATAGGGCATGCGTTAAACAACTTTAAAGTTGCCGCAGGACTTAAAGAGGGAAGGCATAAAGGAATGTTTTGGCACGATGGAGATTTTTATAAGTGGATGGAATCTGCGATGTACATCTATGCAGTAAACAAAGACCCTAAGATAGATAGGGAGTTGGACGAGCTTATTAAAATTATAGGATTGGCACAAGAAGAAAATGGTTACTTGTCTACTCAGATCTCGTTAAACCAAAAAAGGCAACCTTTTAAGGCAAGGCGTTTCCACGAGTTATACAATAGTGGGCACCTAATAACCAGTGCTTGTGTGCATAATAGAGTTACGGGAAAAACCAATTTTTTGGAAATTGCCATTAAAAACGCCGATTACTTATATAAATTATTTTCTCCACAGCCCAAAGAGTTAGCTCGTTTTGGCTTTAACCAAACCCAAATAATGGGGTTGGTAGAACTGTATAGAACTACCAAAGATAAAAAGTACTTAGAACTGGCAGAGCTGTTTATAAACATGCGGGGCAAGTCTAAGGTGAAGCAAGACCCTAATATTCGTCCACATATGATTGGCGATATGGTGCAAGAAAGAACTCCTTTAAGGGAAGAAACCGAGGCGGTAGGACATGCCGTTTTAGCTCTTTATTTTTATGCAGGAGCGGCAGATGTCGCAGCAGAAACAGGAGAGCAGGAGCTTATAGATG
>CALGNG010000027.1 GCA_937958735.1 uncultured Aquimarina sp.
ATCTGCCTTACTATATACAGCTACCGTTTTAATACCCATTTCTTTACAGGTACGAATAATACGTAAGGCTATCTCTCCACGATTGGCAATTAGTATCTTCTTAAACATATTTTTTCTTTTCGTGAGTAATGTATTAACACACTCAATTATAAACCCGACTAATTATAAATACCATTTACTATGGTACATTTTAGAGTTAAGAACTTTTTAGCTCTTTAAGATGGGTCTACTAAAAATAATGGTTGATCAAATTCTACTGGTGATGAATCATCTACCAATATTTTAACTATAGTACCCGATATTTCACTTTCTATTTCGTTAAAAAGTTTCATTGCTTCTACTACACAAAGCACACTTCCTTCTACTATAGAATCCCCTATTTCCAAAAAGTTTGGTTTATCTGGAGATGGTTTTCTATAAAAAGTACCAATAATTGGGGACTTAATAGTTATATAATTAGCATTCTCATCTACAGGAACACTTGCTATTACTGGGGCAACCTCTACAACTCCTTCTACAGGTGCTGGAGCAACAGGAGCTTGAGCAACGGGATGCCCTGAAGATAATTGCTGAATAATTGTCGTTTCTTTATCCTCAGAACCTGTTTTAATGGTGATTTTAACATCATCCATTTCTAATTTTACTTCACTTGCACCCGACTTGGCTACAAATTTGATTAGATTTTGAATTTCTTTTAAATCCATAGTAAGTTTTTGTTTGTTTATTTTTTTAGGCGTTGTAAGCCCATTTCAAATAGATTGAGCCCCAAGTAAATCCTCCTCCAAAGGAAGCAAATACTAAAGTGTCACCCTTTTTAAATTTTTTTTCGAAATCACAAAGTACCAAAGGTATTGTAGCAGAAGTGGTATTTCCATATTTTTCAATATTAATTAACACTTTACTTTTGTCTTTTAGACCCATCCGTTTTGCAGTGGCATCAATAATTCTTTTATTAGCTTGGTGCGCTACTAACCAGTCCACATCTTTATGATCTAAATTGTTTCGCTCCATAATATTTTCGCAAGCACTTGCCATACTAGAAACTGCATATTTAAATACCGTTTTACCGTCTTGCTTTATAAAATGCTGCTTTTTATCTATAGTTTCGTGAGTTGTTGGTTTTAAGGAACCTCCTGCTTCGATACGTAAAAAATTACGCCCTACACCATCACTCCTTAAATACTCATCTTGTAAACCTAAACCTTCTGTATTAGGCTCAAAAAGAGCACCTGCTGCACCATCTCCAAAAATAATACATGTAGTACGATCTGTATAATCTACTATAGACGACATTTTATCTGCACCTATTACTAATACTTTAGTATAACGCCCAGATTCTATGTAACTAGCCGCTGTAGACATCCCATACAAGAAACTAGAGCAAGCTGCAGCTAAATCGTACCCAAATGCATTTACAGCCCCTATTTCAGAGGCTACATAGGCAGCGGTAGCAGCTACAGACATATCTGGAGTAGCTGTCGCCACAATAATCATGTCTATTTCTTTTGGATCTAAGTTCCTCTTAGCTAAAATTACTTTAGCCGCCTCTATGGCCATATAAGAAGTTCCCTTGGAGTCATCTTTTAAGATACGACGTTCTTTGATACCTGTTCTACTGGTTATCCATTCATCGTTTGTATCCACTAAACCTTCTAATTCTTTATTAGTAAGTTTATAGTCGGGCAAATATTCACCAATAGCTGTTATTGCCGCTGTAATTTTACTCATACTTATAGGTTAAACATCTGCTTTTTAGCGCAAAAAAACTTCAAAACGAAGCAGAAACAGTCTTTTATAGCAAATTTTGTGCAAATTAAGTCGATTTTGACACATATTCAACAAAAAACAAAAAAAACGCTCTGGCTTGAGCGTTTTTTCGACATAATGTTATGCATGCTTAGGAAATAAGCCTAAGCACAAGATTTTGTATTCTAAAATAATAAAATTACTACTTATAGAATCTACGTTTTTCACAGAAATTATGCTTCTGCTTCTACCGAGTTATCGATTAATACGTTTCCACGGTAATATAATTTACCTTCACTCCAGTGAGCTCTGTGATATAAGTGTGCCTCACCAGTAGTTGCATCAGTTCCAATTTGAGGAGCTACTGCTTTGTAATGTGTTCTTCTCTTATCTCTTCTAGTTTTCGAGATTTTTCTCTTAGGATGTGCCATAACTAACTTTATTTATCTTTAAGTAGATTCTTTAATTTATTCCATCGAGGATCAATTTCATCCTCTTCTTCAATACTCTCTTTTATTTGTTTTGGAGCTAACAACTCCAATCTGTCTAAAATATCCGACTCCAATGTACCATCCTCTACACCTGGATGCACTCTCTTAGAAGGTACTGCTAACACAATACATTCGTATATATATTGCGCAACATTTATTTCGTACTCTCCATGAGGAAGGATTAACAATTCTTCGTTTTCGTCGTTATACTCGTCCCCAAACTTAACTACCATTTGCAAACTATTGCTAATAGGTAAATTAAAGGCTTCCGTAGTCACATCACAATTTACATTTACTTCTCCTTCAACACTAAAATCCAACTCCAAATGAGTTCCTTTTTTGTTAAAGCTAAGCGATGCATTAATTGCTGAACTGTTAAACTCTTCAAAGTCAAATAACATTAGGAAATCATTATTGATTCCATATTCAAACTGATGAATTCCTAGTTTTAAACCAACAAAAGGAATTGTATATTCTTTCAATGCTTTCATACACTAATCAATTTGATTACCCATAAGGCGGGTGCAAAGATAGGTTTTTTTTTGAAGTAACTATTTAATTACAAACATTTTTTTGTTAATAAAAACTAACTATCTAAGGATCGTTTCTTAACCTGTTTCTTTAAAGGGTTCTGCGTTAATTCGGTATGTAATTTTCTATTCCTAAAAATACTAATAGCTCTAAAAACAGCTTCAGAAAACGAATTTTCTTGCGCTATTCCTTTTCCTGCAATTTCGAACGCTGTACCATGATCTGGGGAAGTTCGTATTCTATTTAGGCCTGCTGTATAATTTACTCCTTGCCCAAAAGATAAGGTCTTAAAAGGAATTAATCCTTGGTCGTGATAGCTGGCTACCACTGCATCGAAGCTCTTATAATTATCCGAACCAAAAAAACTATCTGCTGCATAAGGGCCAAAAACTAGCTTTCCTGCATTTTTAATTTTTTCTAATGTAGGGCGTAATAAATCGTCGTCTTCTTTACCTATTACTCCATTATCTCCTGTATGCGGATTAATACCTAATACCGCTATTTTTGGCTTAGATATTCCAAAATCCTTGATTAAGGAAGCATGAATAGTGCTAATTTTTTGACTAATTACTCCTGGGGTTAGTTGTTTTACTACGTCTACCAATGCTACGTGATCTGTTAACAAACCCACTTTTAAATCGTCGGTAACCATAAACATTAAACTATCTCCCTCCAGCTCTTGATTTAAATAATCTGTATGGCCTGGAAATTTAAAACTGTCTGACTGTATAGCTGTTTTATGTATTGGTGCTGTTACTAATACGTCTATTTTTTCTTCTTTTAAAGCTGCCGTCGCTGCTTCGAAAGACTTAATAGCATAACTCCCTACTTTGGAATCTTCTTTACCGTAGTTAATCGCTACTGTCTCTTGCCAAACATCTACCACATTTAGCTTCCCCTCTACCACTTGATCTATATTTTTAATAGACTGGATTAGGGTTTTTAGCTTTAGATTTTTTTTGAAAAACTGTAATAACCGCGAATTTGCAAATACCACTGGGGTACAAAAATCAAACATTCTATTGTCCGAAAAAGTTTTTAGAATTATTTCTGGACCAATACCATTTAAGTCTCCAATAGAAATACCAACACGTATTTTAGGCTCGTTACTCATTATTCTATCTTGTATATAGATGGGTGTGTTACCAAAAAACGTAACTTTGTTACCGCATCAATTTATATGCGAATTTAACAAAATACTATTGCTTATGTTTACGGGAATTGTAGAAACTTTTGGAAAGCTAATTGCTTTAAAAGCAGAAAAGGAGAATTTACACCTTACTATAGCCTCTAATTTTACTTCAGAATTAAAGATTGACCAAAGTGTAGCACACAATGGCGTATGTCTAACCGTAGTCGAAATTTCTAACAACACCTATACCGTAACAGCCATTAAGGAGACCTTAGAGAAGACCAATCTAAACACTTTAAAAGTGGGCGATCTTATAAATTTAGAACGCGGTATGAAGGTAGGCGATCGCTTAGATGGCCATATTGTACAAGGACATGTAGACCAAACAGCTATTTGCAAATCTATTTCCGAAACCAATGGAAGTTGGGAATATACTTTTTCCTATAATTCTGCTTTAAACAATATTACTATAGAAAAAGGTTCTATTACGATAAATGGCGTAAGCTTAACGGTAGTAAATTCTAAACGTGATCAATTTAGCGTTTGTATTATTCCCTATACTTACGAGCACACTAATTTCAAAAATTTTGAAGTAGGCACAGTCGTAAACTTGGAATTTGATGTAATTGGAAAATATGTGAGTCGTTTAACAGAGTTTGGATTAAAGTAATATTACTCCAAATTACTGGTTCGCCCTATATTATTTATTTCATCCTCTACAGCCTGCTTTTTAGAATTCCATTTTTTATTTAAGAAAAAATGGATAGTGAAACTTCCTAAAATACCTATTAGCATTGCTATTATACCTAAATAAAATGTTGACATGTTTTCGATATAATCGGGCTTGGATTGCAATTCCATTATAACCTGAAAAACAATACCAAATAAAAAGGTCGCAAAATAATAACTTAACACTCCCAATAACGCATAAATCCATTTCAATTTTGAATTCTTTTCTGCCAGTGTATAAAAGTGCTTACCTATAAAGTAAATCAAAAAAAAACCTAACATAAAACTACTATTTAGATAACTATACTTAATACATATAATTAAACCCAGCCTCTTTCCACTCAATAACCATAGTAGACACCATATAGATGCTAATTACTTTTTAAATTCTTAGTTACATTTATAAAAAGTAACAACCAAGCCAAAAGTAACAACAAACCACCAAAAGGGGTAATAAAAGCAATTGCTCTTATGGAAGTTCCCAACAAAATTTCATCCATTACCAGCAAGTAAATGGATCCCGAAAAGAAAATTACTCCTACCAAAATTAAATAATAAAGCACTTTTTTAAATTTTTGAGAAACTAGAGGGGTTACCGAAACAAAAAGCAGTAAAAAAGTATGGTAAAATTGATACCGTACTCCTGTTTCAAAAGAAGCCAAATCATTTTCTGAAAGCACCGCCTTTAATCCATGTGCACCAAAAGCTCCTAAAAGAACTGCTAAAAAACCTAAAATCCCTGCTGTAATAACTAATTTTTTTTCCATAACTAAGAAGTACCTTTGTATTATTGAGAATACCCAAATCTATGACAAAGATATTGATTTTTGGAGCAGGAAGATCGAGTGTATATTTGATTAATCAAGTGCAACAATACTGCTCTAACACAAACAACAGCCTAACTGTAGTAGATCAATCATTTGATCGATTACCTCTTAATTTACAGCAAAACAAGTCTACTCAATTTCTAAAAATAGACATCCTAAACATCCAAAGCGCCCACCTACAAATTAGCCTACATAACATTGTAATCTCTATGCTACCTCCACAATTGCACATAGAAATAGCAAAAGGCTGCCTATTTTTTAATAAAAATTTACTTACCGCCTCTTATCTTAGTCCAGAAATGCTACAACTAAAGAAAGATGTAAAAAAACGAGGGCTTTTATTTCTAAACGAACTAGGAGTAGACCCGGGCTTGGATCACGTAAGTGCACTTTCTTTACTAGATCACATCCGCTCCAAGGGAGGAGAAATTTACAGCTTTAAATCCCACACAGGAGGAATTATGGCTTATAAAACTCCTGAAAATTTATGGGATTATAAGATTACTTGGAATCCAAAAAACGTAATTACTGCAGGGAGTGATGGTGCTGTTTTTTTAGAAAATGAAATCATAAAAAACATTCCTTATTTTGATATATTTTCTACTATAAAAAACACGAATATTAATAACTCTAATTACGACAGCTACCCTAATAGGGATAGTTTAAAGTATATTGAAAAATACCGATTAAACACTATTAAGACTTGCTATAGAGGCACTTTAAGGCATCATGGTTTTTGCAGCGCTTGGAATGTGTTTATACAACTGGGAATGACTAACCAACAGCCGCATATAAGCTTCTCGAAAAACGCTACTAGAGAGGATTTTATACGTTTTTTTTTAACTAACAAAAGTAATTGCACTACTCTCGAAAGTCTTAAAAAGCATTTCAATAATTTACTGTCTAACGATATTATTGAAAAAATGAAGCAACTTCATTTTTTTGATAACAGTAATCGACTCCAAAAAACAGATGGAACCCCTGCAGAGATCTTACAAAATATACTAACAGAATCTTGGAAAATTAAAGATACCGAAAAGGATATGCTTTTAATGCACCACGAAGTTGAGTATAGTATAGGAAATCGGAAATTTAAAACTACTAGCACTTTACAAGATATTGGAGAAGACCCCTGTTTTACTGCTATGGCTAAAACTGTAGGCGCTCCTTTGTTTGAAACCTTGCTTCTTGTTCTAAACAATCAAATAAATCTAACGGGTGTCCACATTCCTAACCAAAAAGAAATTTATATCCCTTTACTAAAAAATATAGAAAAACACCACCTCTCTTTTAAGGACACTACTGTTCTTTTACATGAAGAAAACGAGTAAGTTGTATAGACAGGTTGGTAAGCACTATTTTAGCATTTCCATTTCTTTCTATATGAAATTGAGCAGTTTCTAAAGCCTCGAAAATGGACAAAATATTATTACCATGTATAAATGGAGCAAATTTCTCTAATTTAAAATTATTGGTTTTTGGAGTTAAATAGACCAAAGATTCGCTCTGGTAATTAGTTAACAAGGCTTGTCTAAAAAACTCGATACAATAGTTTAAAAATTGCTTAAGCGTTTCTCTATTATGTGCCGCAATGGTTTCACTCCAAAGAATAAGCTCATTTACTACCGATTTATTTCCTTTTGCCTTAAAGGCGGAACGTACCCAAGTAATAAACCATTCTTCGAACTGAATTTCGTTTTCGTTTTTACTCTCCGAGCTTAAGGCAATTTGGTAGTCTCCTTGCGACCTATTTGCTATTTTTAAAGCATCTGCCTGCGGCAATTTCAAATCCCTCTCTAAACCCGTAACAATAGCATTTACACTTAATGGCGGAAACTCTAATAATTGACAACGCGAAAAAATAGTTTGCATTATTTGATCTTTATTTTCTGTAATTAAAATAAAAACACTGTCTTTAGGTGGTTCTTCTATTAACTTTAATAATTTATTGGAAGTCTGGGAATTCATACGATCTGCCATCCATATAATCATTACCTTATATCCTCCTTCGTAACTTTTTAAAGACATTTTCTTATAAATCTCCTGTGCCTCGTGTACAGAAATATTCCCTTGTTTATTATCTATTTCTATATGTTGGTACCAGTCGAATAAATTTCCATATGGATTTTCTAAAACAAATGCCCTCCATTCTTTTAAAAATAAATCCGATGTGGGGTGACTAGCTTTTATGTTACTATTCGTGTTTACAGGGAATACAAAATGTAAATCTGGATGCCCTAACTTGTCAAACATAGCATGGGAATGAGGCTTTTCCGAAGCCTCTCCACACAAAATAAAACGTGCGTAAGCTAAGGCTACAGATAAAATACCTGAACCACTCTTACCTGTAAATAATTGCGCGTGGGCAATCCTACCCGAACTTGCACTGGTTTTTAAATGACTTACAATGTGTTGCTGTCCTACTACGTCCTCAAATTTCATTTTGCTAAAATACTATTTCCGAAGTAAGTTTTCGTTAATCAATTTTTTAAATGTTTAGCAAAAAAACCCATCATAGTTTTGTAGAGTTCTATAGTATTTTTTTCATGCCCAAAACCATGTCCCTCGTTATATTTAACCATATAAGGAATATCATAGCCACGTTTTCGTAAATTTTCTACAACTTGATCCGATTCATTTATATTTACTCT
>CALGNG010000028.1 GCA_937958735.1 uncultured Aquimarina sp.
AATATGGATGGTATTGTATTACGGTAGAGCTGGATTGTATGCAGATATTGCTTTAGTAGTAAACATCTTATTTATTTTTGGTTTCCTTGCAGGAAAAGGCGCAGTGTTAACTTTACCAGGTATTGCAGGTATTGTGTTAACTATTGGTATGTCGGTGGATGCGAACGTGCTTATTTTTGAGCGTATCCGAGAAGAATTGAATAAAGGGAAATCGCAAGCAGAAGCTATTAAAGATGGTTTTAAAAACGCATTATCTTCTATATTAGATGCAAACATTACGACAGGTCTTACTGGGGTAATTTTATTAATTTTTGGAACGGGACCAATTAAAGGTTTTGCTTATACATTATTAGTAGGTATTGCAACATCATTATTTACAGCAATTTTTATTACACGTCTATTTGTAGATGGGTATGGTAAAAATGGAAAGACTTTGGCTTTTTCTACTGGCTTAACTAAAAACTGGTTTAAAAACTTTGATATAGAATTTTTAAAGAAAAGAAAACTAGCTTATATAATTTCTGGATCTATTATTCTAGTAGGTTTAGGGTCGTTATTTACACAAGGTTTGGATCAAGGTGTGGATTTTGTTGGAGGTAGGACTTATACAGTGCGTTTTAAAGAAGATGTAAACGCTACAAAAATAGGAGAAGTTTTAACAGCAACTTATGGTAGTGCAGAGGCTAAAACATACGGATCTGCTAATCAGTTAAAAATTACGACTAAATATAAAGTTAACGAAACAGGTTCTGCTGTAGATACAGAAGTGTCTGAAAAATTGTTTAATGCATTAAAACCTTATTTGTCATCTGGATTAACTTATAAAAAGTTTATTTCTGGTGAAACAGCTAAAGCAGAAGGGGTAATGTCTTCTATAAAAGTAGGGCCAACCATTGCAGATGATATTAAAAAGAGTGCTTTCTGGGCGGTATTAGGATCGTTAATTATAGTGTTTCTATATATCTTAATTAGATTCCAGAAATGGCAATTTAGTTTAGGTGCTGTAGCGGCAGTATTCCACGATGTATTAATTGTATTAGGATTATTTTCTTTATTACATAAAATAATGCCTTTTAATATGGAAATAGATCAAGCATTTATAGCAGCTATACTTACGGTAATAGGATACTCGCTGAATGATACAGTGGTAGTATTTGACCGTATTAGGGAATTTTTAGGAGATCACCCAGACTGGGCAGTAACTAAAGTGGTAGATAAGGCATTAAGTAGTACGCTTAGTAGGACGTTAAACACGTCGTTAACAACCTTATTGGTACTGGTGGCTATATTTATATTTGCAGTGCCTTTAAGAGGCTTTATGTTCTCTCTAATCATAGGGGTTGTAGTAGGTACTTACTCCTCTCTGTTTATAGCAACGCCTATTATGTACGATACGGTACGTAAAGGAGGCTTACAACTAGAAGCAAAAGAAGACCAAGAAGAGGTAGAAGCATAGTTTTTCTAATTTTTTTTGATGATATAAAATCCAGCAACTCAGCGTTGTTGGATTTTTTTTTAATTTTTTTTTAAAATGAGCTTGTGGAACTAGAAATTAGTTGTATATTTGCATCCGCTATTACAGCATGGCCCGTTCGTCTATCGGCTAGGACGCATGGTTTTCATCCATGTAAGAGGGGTTCGATTCCCCTACGGGCTACAATTTTTGATTTACAATTAAAATTAGTAGTTTTGAATCGAGAAGTAAAATAAGTAATGGCCCGTTCGTCTATCGGCTAGGACGCATGGTTTTCATCCATGTAAGAGGGGTTCGATTCCCCTACGGGCTACAATTTTTTGAAGAAACAAAATAATAAAGAGATTATGGCAAATCATAAATCAGCATTAAAGAGAATTAGAAGTAACGAAGCAAAGCGTTTACGTAACAAGTACCAATATAAAACTACACGTAATGCAATTAAGAAGTTACGTGAAGCGGGGAAAGAAGATGCTGTAAAGTTACTACCTAGCATTATCGCAATGGTTGATAAATTGGCTAAGAATAGTATTATTCATAAGAATAAAGCGGCCAATACAAAATCTAAGCTTACAAAGCACGTAGCGGCTTTATAGGTTAAGAATCTCTTCAGAATAAAGGAAGCCTTGTTTGAAAAAACAAGGCTTTTTGTGTTTATGTCGATATGTAATTATAATAAGTTAGTATATCTTTGTTAGGTCTTTTTTAGACAATTATAACTATTAAGTTTTTTTAAATGAAAGCAGGTATTGTAGGATTGCCAAATGTTGGAAAATCAACATTATTTAATTGTTTGTCTAATGCGAAAGCTCAAAGTGCGAATTTTCCTTTTTGTACTATAGAGCCTAATGTAGGTGTGGTAAATGTACCAGACTCCAGATTAGAGAAATTAGAAGCATTAGTAAACCCAGAACGTGTGCAACCCGCAACAGTAGAGATTGTGGATATTGCAGGTTTGGTAAAAGGGGCAAGTAAAGGAGAGGGACTTGGAAATCAGTTTTTAGGAAACATTAGAGAAACCGATGCCATTATCCACGTACTAAGATGTTTTGATAACGACAACATTGTTCACGTAGACGGCTCTGTAGATCCTATTAGAGATAAAGAGACTATAGATATAGAATTGCAATTAAAAGATCTGGATACAGTAGAAAAAAAGCTAGAAAAAGTAAAGCGTGCTGCCCGTACAGGGAACAAAGAAGCCGTAGCAGAAGAAGCTATTTTGTTACGAATAAAAGAGCAATTAGAGGCAGGGGTATCTGTAAGGGCTATAGATTTTACGGATGATGAAAAAGAAGAGATTGTTAATGGATTGCAATTGATAACAGATAAGCCTGTGCTTTATGTGTGTAATGTAGATGAGACTGCAGCAGTTTCTGGAAACGGACATGTAGAAAAGGTAAAAGAAGCCGTTGCCAACGAAAATGCACAAGTAATTATCTTGGCAGTAGGTATGGAAGCAGATATTACAGAATTAGACGATTACGAAGAGCGTAAAATGTTTTTGAGTGATATGGGATTAGAAGAGCCAGGTTCTGCTGTTTTAATAAGATCGGCCTATAAATTATTAAACCAACAGACTTATTTTACCGCAGGGGTAAAAGAAGTAAGAGCTTGGACTATTAATGTAGGGTCTACAGCACCACAAGCTGCAGGAGTTATCCATACCGATTTTGAAAAAGGGTTTATCAGAGCGGAAGTAATATCGTATGCCGATTACGAAAGTTATGGAAGCGAAGCTAAAGTTAAAGAAGCAGGTAAGTTAAAAGTAGAAGGTAAAAATTATATTGTTAACGATGGTGATGTAATGCATTTCTTATTTAATGTATAAAATTTTTACAAGCTATAATTAATTATAAAACAAAAAGAGATGAATTTTTAATTCATCTCTTTTTGTTTTATATGCAAATCTTGATAGAAATTAAGGGTGTAAAATTTGTAATTCCTATAGAATGTCCAGGGAATAGAAAGATTAAATGTTTTTTTAAAATTTTCAATTAAATAAAAAACCCTCATTAGTTAGTTTTTAGTTAATGAGGGTTTTTATAATAGGGTAGTAGCTATTTAATGCTAATTCTTCTAGTAATTCGATCACTATTATTAGTAACAATGGTTAAAATGTACATACCTGTAGCAATATTATTAGGAATAGTAACTTTAAGTAAGTCATTATTTCTAGAAAAATTAAGAGACCTTCTTTTTTTACCTCTTGTAGTGGCTATAGAGATACTTTTTATTATTCTAGAGCCTACGGCTATTTGAAACATTTTGTCTGTCACAGGATTTGGAAATACAGTTAAGGGCTTTATGTTAGGAGTCGGTTCTGTAGGTGTAGTTGGTTTTGATATTTCTGGTAAATCAAATGGGTGTTGGAAACCTCTAACAGATAAACTAATGCTATATAAATCTTTAGGTGTAGTAACAAATAATGTGGATAAATTAACTCCGCCAAAAGTACAATTAGTAGGGTTTTGATCAAAATTAAAAGTATTTATAAGCCTTCCTCTAGGGTTAAAAACTTGAATAGATTTAGCTGCACAGACATATAAATTCCCATTAGTATCTAAAGCCATTCCGTCAGCTAAAGATCTAGGCTCCGTTGGATCATTATCGGCAAGTGTAGCAAATACAGTA
>CALGNG010000029.1 GCA_937958735.1 uncultured Aquimarina sp.
ATTAACTACTGACCTCTAAAGAATTATTTAATTCGGTTAACATTTTATCAAAACCATCTAAAGAAATCCCTACTTTTTCATCTTTTTCAATAGAATCAAAATATTGGATTAAACTATTTATTTTATCTTCTAAAGTGCTTCCTTTTAGATGTGGTATATCTAACCCTTTTTCGAATAATTCTGTAAGTTGTTTTTTCTTTTCAGTTAATGTAGTGCCATCTTTATAGATATCGATAGATAAAATTCCAGTTAAAGAAACTCCTTCTTTGATAATCTCTTCAATTTTGTCAGAATTAGTTAATTTCCTGTCGACATTATGAATTTTAGCAATTTGATTAATTATTGGAGGTCTCATTATTTTTAAAGTTCTTCTAAGGAACTTATCTGCAATATCTTTTTCACGTAATTCTCTTAAAAGACGTACCATTTCATCGGCTACATAAAGGGTATTTTCTTTTTTAGAATAGAATATAACACCAATATTTTTTAGACTATTTATAACATCTTGAATATCCATTTTTTTGATAGGAAGAATGGAATAATTAATCAATTTAGTTTCCTCCTGTGATAAACCAAGTTCTTTAGATAAGGTTAATATTATAGAGAGTTCGTCGGTGGTTACTTTGGCTTCTCTATTATTTGCTAAATCGTTTTGATAAGCGGTTTTTAAACAGGATAAGTATATCTTGTAATCTCGTTTTCTAGATTCTGACAGGTCAGATTTGTCTTCTGCTAAATTGGTTGTTAATTGCTTTAGTTTAGATTTTAAATGTTTTAATTCGTTATCGTATAATCTAGAAAACCAATCTTGTTTCATAATACAATTTCCATCACGAATAATAATATCTATTAAAACATCTAGTTGGGAAGAGGTATCTTGAAATTCACTTTTTAAATATTCAAAATATTCAGTTTGAATTAAAGTAAATATTTTTGAAATATTCAGACTGTCTACAGATTTAAGCCCTTTGTGAGCAGAGCTTAAAATTGTTTCAATTTCTTTACTGTTTTTAGATGATTTAGAAATTATATTATCAATAACTTTTATAAAAGAGTTCTTTTCTAAAGAGCCTAATTTATCTAATATTTTTTCTAATTTCATGTATATAATATTAATAGGAAATGTTTAGATTACTTTGAAAACAGGATAACAATATAGTATTCTAATTTCAAAAAATAAAATGTAATAACCTGTAAATCATTATTTTGTGTTTTTTATTCCCCATCCAAAGCCAGAATCTTCTTATCAAACAAGGGTTTTTTAGTGAAATACCATTTAAGTAGTAATCCAAATTCGGTAAACTGGAATCCTGCTGCGGTGGCAGAGGCTATATTACTGTGTTTGGCGTAGGTATTTGCAGAGAAACGGTCTGTAAATTGATATCCCAATTTACCTTCTAACCTAAAAGTTTTAGAGGCTGGGTCGTTTTCTATAAACTGATAGCCCGCTGCGGCATTAGCCGCATAAGACCAATTGCCCGTTTGTTTACTTATAAGATCGGCGAAAACCTCTACTACGTGGAATTTTTTTGGACTAAAATATATGGTTGGAACACTGTTTTTAAAAGTTATGGTTTGGTAATTGATACCTGCTTTTATAATGGGTCTGTGGAATATTTTATAGTATAAAGAAGTGAATAGGAGGTTACGCATATTACCATCGGTTTGGTCGGTAAAGATGTATTGGGTGTACCAGCCTAGATTAAAATTGGTATTTAAATTATAGTTTAAAAAATAATTGTTCATTACAATTTCGCGATCTATAAGATCGGCATTAAAATTTTGTAACTCTCGTTGATAACCCACTTCTAAATTTTGCAATTTAAAAGGTTTGGTTTTTAGTTTTACTTCACCCGTCCATTGTGTATAATCGTTAGTAATCGCGTTGGATTTACTAGCGCCCAATTTGGAGGTAATAGCTAGTTTTCCATTTAGGCGGTAAGATAAACCTAAAGAGAAATTGTTAGTAGTAGCTTTTATATTGGAGGTTGTGTTTTTTGTGGTTCGATTAGTATAACTAGCACTTACTTCGGTTTTTGTAGATAAGGGTATAGTGGTGTATAACGCTGCGCTTATACTTTCGTTATTTCCATTATCAAAAGTAAAGGCTGTTTTTTGTTGTATCCAAGGCGTATGTGTTTTTTTTAACGTCTGTAATAATTTTTCAGCATCAGGCTGTTGGTTAAAATAGTTGAGGGTTTTAAAAATGTATTGATAACTTTTTTTATCATTACCCGTAGCTTGATAAGCATTAGCAATTCCTAAATTCCCATCAAAAGAGTTAGGTTGCTTTTCTAAAATGCTACTGTAATTTTGCAAACTTTTCTTAAAATTACTGGTGTACATCCCATGAGTAGCTTGTAAACTTTGCACACGTATAGTATTGGGATATAAAGTAGCTAGTTTTTCAATTTCTATAGCAGCAGTAGTATATTTTCTATTCCAGAGTAAAGCTTGTACATATCGCTCTTTAGTAGAAAGGTGTAAATCTTTATTAGAAAGGTATTGGGCTACTTTGGTATTGGATTGGCTACTAATACTTAAGGCGTTTTTGTCCTTTAATTCTTTATGTGCGACTAAAGCCAATCCGTTTAGAGCAATAATACTGTCGGTAGCAGAAGAAGCTATAGAGGTATATGTTTTTTTTGCATTGGCTAGGTCGTTGGTGATTAGGTAGATGTTTGCCAAATTTATTTTAGTATCCTTATCGTTAGGAAGATCTTTTAAATTAGCCTTTAGTAAATTTATAGCTTTTTCATATTTTTTATTTTGGGACAATTGGTTGGCATAGCCCAGTCTAATATATTTTCGAGAATTTAAAGCATTGGGATTTCCGTTTTGTATTCTCAAAGCTTGGTTAATATAGGAGAGTGCATTATCATATTTTTTTAGATTAGAAAGCGTATTGGCATAACCCAAAACAGCGGGGAAACTAGTAGCGTTTTCTGTAATTAAGTCTTTATAAAAATGCTCTGCGGTAGTGTATTGTTTATCCCATAATAGAGATTCTGCATAATTCAATTTAATTTCAAAATCTAAAGGGTATTGTTTTTTTAAATCGGTAAAAATAGAAACCGCCTTTTGGGAATCCCCTTCTAAACCCACAGCCCTACCATAGCATAATCTAGCAGTTTTGTTAGTGGGGTGCTCTGTAAGAATATGTTCAAAAAAAGAAGCCGCTTGTAGATATTTTCCTGTTTCAAGATAGGTAAACCCTTTTTTCATTTCTTGCGAAAGTAGTATGGTATAAAATAATAAGAAGCAGGATAGTAGTATTTTTTTTAACATAGGCAATTATGGGTAAAGTATTAATACTAAGTTACATATATCTTTTGTAGGATGGTTTAATTGTCTTATTTTAAATGTGTTAAATAAAAGAAGGGGGCATGCAAATAGCTTTATTAAAAAAAATAACTACAGAACAATGGTTTATGTTAAGTGCCCTTTTGGTAAATGCAGGTAATTATGGGTATAATTTAATACTTGGGAGGTTGTTAGGGCCTCAGCAATTTGCCGATGCTGCTATTTTAATTACTTTTTTATTGGTGTTATCTTTTATAGCTATGACGTTTCAGTTGTCTACGGCCAAGTTTTCGGTATTGTTCGAAGAGTCTGTTTTTTACACTTTTATAAGAAACGTCTATAGATACGCTCTGTGGATAGGAGTGGCTTTAGGTATAGGGGTTTTATTATTTGCAGAAATGTTACAAGAAATATTTAATACACAAACTAGCTATATGTTTAGTTTGTTTGGTTTGGCAGTGCCCTTATATTTTATAATGAGTGTAAACCGAGGAGTTTTACAAGGAAAAAAGCGTTTTGGGAAATTAGCGATTACTTACCAGACGGAAATGTTAAGTAGACTGTTACTTACTACTAGTCTATTGCTAGTGCTAAAAATAGAATCGTCGATTATAGTTGCCGTAGGTATAGCGGGGTCTTTAATTTTTGGACTTTTCCCCTTTACGGGAGAAAATATTTCGTTCAAAAAAAGGAGGGACTTAGAGGTAGAACATAAAAATCATGTCAAAAAGTTTTTTGTGCTTACTGCTTTTTACGAGCTCAGTCAAATTATTATAAACAATAGCGATATCTTATTGGTAAAACATTATTTTGAAGCTTACGATGCAGGTTTGTATGCCTCTTTGGCGTTAATAGGTCGTGTAGTCTATTTTGTTGCTTGGATGTTTGTTATGCTTTTATTACCTAAAGTAGTAGAACGGCATAAAGAGGGGCAGCCAACAGCCCCTGTATTATTTACATATGTGTTGTATATAGGACTGCTGGCTTTGGGGATTGTTATAGGTTGCTATTTGTTTCCTACATTGGTAGTGCAATTGCTTTTTGGAAACGCATATATAAGCATAGCGCCCTTGTTATGGAAATATGCCATGGCTACCTCACTATTCGCAATCTCCAATATTTTCGCCTATTATTTTTTGTCTTTAGACGTATACATCCCAGTAATATTATCTGCAGTATTAGGAATTACCCAAGTGGTATTAATTGTATTGTTTCACGATAATTTACTACAGGTGGTTTTAATGCAAATTTATGCCATGTTAGTATTGTTGCTGGTACAGCTTATTTATTTTATTGGGTTTTCGAAGACTTTTAGAAAACAGCCATTAGACTAAAGGCACTCCTTATTTATCTAATAACACAAGCTAATTTTTTATACAAAGAAACCTTTATAGAGCTATCTAAAAAACTAAGAATATGAAACTTGCCATTGTAACCGCCTATCCACCAAGTAAAGTTACGTTAAACGAATATGCGTATTATTTAGTAAAGCACTTTAGACAGCACCAACAGGTTAGTGAATTAATTTTGTTAACCGACATAGATCCCGAAACAGCCGATATTCAGTTTGGAGAAGATGGATGTCTCGTAACGGTAAAACATTGTTGGGATTTTAATAGCTATACCAATTTTTTTTCGGTATTAAAAACAGTAAAAAACACACAACCCAATGCGGTATTGTTCAATTTACAATTCATGAAATTTGGAGATAAAAAACTAGCAGCAGCTTTAGGTTTATTATTGCCTTTGGCTTGTAAGCGTAAAGGGATTCCTACCATTACCTTATTGCATAATATTTTAGAACAAGTAGATTTAAAAAGTGCAGGTTTTACTTCTAATAAAATAATGCAGATGTTGTATAATTTTATTGGAGCTACTTTAACCCGTTTTATTTTAGCATCGGATACCGTTGCGGTTACGATTAGTAAATATGTGGAGATTTTAAATGAAAAATACAAGGCAAAAAACATAAAATTAATCCCTCACGGTACTTTTGAAATTCCTGCAACGCCTAATTACAATTTGCCAGAAGGGCCTTTAAAAGTAATGACTTTTGGGAAGTTTGGAACTTATAAAAAAGTGGAGATTTTAATAGAGGCGATCGAAAAAGTACGAACTAAGACCCATAAGGATATAGAAATTGTACTTGCAGGTACAGACAACCCTAATGTACCAGGATACCTAAAAGCGGTGCAAGAAAAATATAAAAATGTACCAAGGCTAACCTTTACAGGTTATGTGGCAGAGGAGGATGTAGAGCGCTTGTTCGAAGAAAGTGCCGTAGTGGTATTTCCATACACCTCTACTACAGGAAGCTCTGGAGTATTACACCAGGCAGGAAGCTATGGTAAAGCAGTAGTAATGCCAGACTTAGGAGATTTAAGTATTTTGGTAAAAGAAGAAGGTTATAGAGGAGAATTTTTTACCCCAGCAAGTGTAGATAGTTTAGCTGCTGCTATAGAAACTATTTTAGAAGATAATAATTATCGCATTTCTTTAGGTAAAGCCAACTATAAAGCGGCTACAGCATTGCCTATGTCTAAAATTGTAGAGATGTATATAGGAGAGTTTAATGCTATTGAAAAAAGAAAGGCAGAAAGAATATATGTGGCGTAAAGAGGTTTATTTTTAATTATCTGTTTTTTATTCTAAAGTATTAGTGTAATTATAAAGGAGGAATTTTGTGTCGTGCTAGATTTAGTGTGCTATGCGATTTTAAAAAAGAATAGGAATGTGGGTTTTTTTGGAATTGGTATTATTTATTCCAATATTCTAACCAACGTAAAGGTGTTTGTAAGGTGTGTTGGTTTAATTCTAAATGAATAATTCTTCTTCTTTTTCCATTTGTAGTTCTATTAGAGGCATGAAAGGTAAGCGGTTTCATTAGCATAATGCCTCCTTTTTTAACTTCACAAATATATTCGTTTTCTGTTTTTATGTCAAAATTATCTGTTCGAACAATTCCGTTTAAATGTGATTTTGGAATTACTTTTAAAGCTCCATTGTCTTTATTAGTGTCGTCTAGATGAATTCTAATGGTAATAGTGTCTTCCAATATTTTTAAAGGAGGCTGTACTCCATATTGGCCTTTTTTAAAAGTCCAGTTTTTATAATTTTCTAAATTTAATTTTTGATTCACAGAAATACTTAAATCTTGATGATAAGAAACAAACCAGTTAGATTTCCTTGGTTTGTCAAAATAGATAGCTTTTGTAAGAAAGTATTTAGAATTAGATAAGTTAGAAATTAACAGATTTAGTTTCTGGTTAAAAAGCAATTCGGTTAATTCGGGTATATTATTTATTAGTTGCCTAATGGCAAATAAATCTTTAGTCTTTTGAAAAGTATAATTAGTCTGTGTCGCGTTTTCGATACAATTTAGAATATAACGAATTTCTTGATCGGTGTAGAGACCTGAAATTAAAGAGTATCCATTATTGTTAAGTTCTATTTTGTTTTGTGTGTAGTCCATTGCGACTTTTAACAAGCTATTACCTAGACAGAAACTTTTCCCTTTAGATGTGGGTGAT
>CALGNG010000030.1 GCA_937958735.1 uncultured Aquimarina sp.
TAATGGAGCCGATCTCTTTACGGCACAATTTGGACTATTCAACTCCGACGAAGAATCTAGATTTACATTTGGTTTAGGTTTTGGTTTTTAATTAAAAGCCTTTTTAGTAGAATAAATCAAAGAGGAACATTGGTAACAATGTTCCTCTTTTTTGATAGCTTTAATTTATAAGACTATCCACAAGGGCGTATTTAAATTTCTCCATACAGATACACCTTAGCACCTTATAGTATATTAAAAGCTAGATAAGAGTTGGGTGATGAAAAGTTAATGAAGGCTGATGTTAATACAATAAATTAAAAGTAAATAGATAGGTTAATTTGTAGCATTCGATGTTGCTTATCTATTTAATTAGTATTTTATTTTTAAAATAAACATATTCTAACGGTTTCAATATGTATTCTTAGATGTATATTTGCGCTATTAATCTTATAAACTATTAAACATGAGGAAATTACTCGTTGTATTTTTAACATTTTTAACACTATTGTCTTGTGGCGAAAACGAAACAAGCGAAGTAACGCCAACTACGCCAGTAACTGGAAGCGTCTCCTTTAGTGTAAGCGCTCCAAAAGCTAATAAAGAAGGAAGTAGATCTGCTAGAACAAATAATACTCCATTCCAGATTGTCGTTACAGTGGCTAACGACGATGGAGACATTATAAATAACGAGCGCTATAACTTAGTAAGCTTTAATGGAGCTTTTATTTCAGATCCAGTTAAATTACCTATTGGAGGGTATACATTAACTAAATTTAATGTGGTTAACTCCGATAACGAAGTTATTTTTTCGGCACCTTTAGCAGGTTCAGAAATGGCCAAGCTGGTAAGTTTACCTTTACCTCTTTCTTTTACGATTACAGATAGTAATACTAGCGATACACCAACCGTAATAAGCCCAGAAGTACTTGCTGTAGACGAAGACGATACGGCAGAGCAATTTGGATATGCTTCTTTTACCTTTAGTGTAGTAGAAACAGTGAATTTGTATATTTTTGTGGTAAAAGATACCAATATTAATTCCGATGGTAGTTTGGTAGATGCATTACTAAGAGTAACAAGTGTGCCAGATCGAAGCGATTTTATTGAATTTGATTTACCAGTAGGAGTAAATAAAATTAAAATTCCTTTACTTCCAGGTTCGGATGAGGTGTCTTTTGATGTTTCTACAGAGGGTTTTGAAGATAAAAATTTAACCTTCACTATTGGACAAATTAATGAGTTCTCTCAGGATAATCCATTGATGATAGAGTTTAATGAAACTCCAGTCGATGGTGGTTTAGGTACAATTAGACCCGATTTTACAGAGACAATAATTGCAGAACAAGTTAACACAGAGTTTGTTAATACAAATTTAGGTTCTTGGAATGGTTTTTTAGGGGATCTTTTTGATATTACGAATTTTAGAAATGAAATTGTAGCTGTTGGTGGTACTAATCGTTTAGTTTTTGTACAGGATCAAGGCGATCAAAGGTTTATACAAACATATACTTTGTCAGGTATTAATACTTTTTTATCAGATCTAAATACGATTGACGGAGGAGTATTAATTATAACAGGAATTGATTCATTATATATATTAGATGATTTTTCAACCAAATCATTTAGACAAATAGTTTATAGTGATCTTACTTTTCCTCAAGGAAGTGTAAAAGTTATAAATGGAGACATTTATGTTTTAAATGAAAACCGCTTATATAGAAGTAGTGATATGGGTGAGTCTTTTACTTTATTAAATGAAAATTTACCTTTTTCTCAAAATCCAAATAGTAAAAGTCAACTAATAGAATATAACGGAGGTCTTGCAGCTATAGGAGGGAGTGAGGATGTTGATGCTGGTCAGGTGTATGCTAGTAATTTTGATGGAGAGTTCTTTAATGATATTTTTGTAGTTAATGAATTTTATATAGATATTTATGACTTTTCAGAAATTACAGGAGGTACCAATGATCTAATATTTACAGGTGGTAACGATAGCGGTAGGTATATCTTTAATTCTTCAACTAGAGAAGAAGTGTCTAGGGATAATATAGGAGAATTCTCCAATTTGGTGTCTGTAGATGGAGAATTTCGTATAACTTTAGGAAGCTCTATTTACGAGGAAAATACTAATTTCACCAATCTTAACGATGGTTTTAGTTTTGTTAAAGTAGTGAGTGAAGCACCTACTAAAATAACAACATTAGGTAATCAACAGGTTTGGGGTATTGCAAATAATACGATTTTTTGGAATTTGAGATAATAAATAATTACAAATCCCTATAAATTATTTTATAGATTTAAGTATAAGTTATAAAAAGAGCATCAAGATTAAATAATTTTGATGCTCTTTTTGTAACTTATGTATGTAAAAAATAATAGTTATACTTTGGATGCTTTTAAAGTCTAATGATAGAATTTATATTAGTTTTTGTAAAAAATCTTGACACAGATTCTTTATTAAAGAGTTATATAGATAAATTTACCCTTATAAAAGCTTGAACCTTACTTTTTAATTAAATTGGGATAAGTTTTTTATAGAGAAAACCTTGACTATGATCCAGATAAAAGACCTTCATAAATCTTACCAAATGGGTAAAAACTCTTTACATGTATTAAAGGGGATTAATTTTGAGGTGGAAGAAGGCGAATTGGTGTCCATTATGGGATCTTCGGGTTCTGGGAAATCTACGTTACTTAATATTTTAGGGATCTTGGACGAAGCAGATCTGGGTACTTATACCTTAGACAATACTTTAATAAAAAACTTAAGCGAAAAAGTAGCGGCACAGTATCGTAATAAGTTTTTAGGATTTATATTCCAGTCCTTTAATTTAATAAATTACAAATCGGCCTTAGATAATGTTTCCCTACCACTTTATTACCAAGGGGTAAATAGGAAAGAACGTTTCGAACGCTCTATGTATTATTTAGAAAAAGTAGGATTGGCAGACTGGTCAGGACATTTACCTAGCGAGCTTTCTGGTGGACAAAAACAACGGGTAGCCATAGCCCGTGCACTAGCATCCGATCCTAAAGTGTTATTAGCCGACGAGCCTACAGGAGCTTTAGATACTAAAACCTCGTACGAGGTAATGGAGCTTATTCAAAAAATTAACGACGAAGGTAAAACAATTCTTATTGTTACTCATGAACCTGATATCGCAGAAATGACTAAACGTATCGTAAACCTTAAGGATGGTTTAATTATAGACGATACACGTATAGAACCTAAAAGAGCCTCGTTATATGTTTAATATAGAGCGTTGGCAAGAAATATTCGAAACCATTTCTAAGAACAAACTTAGAACCGCGCTCACAGGGCTTTCTGTTAGTTCTGGAATCTTTATTTTAATTATTTTATTAGGAGTGGCAGAAGGTTTACGTAAAGGAACCAAAAAACAGTTCGAGAAAGACATCCCTACCAAACTGTATTTTGGAGGTCGCTTTACAGGTAAAGAATATAAAGGCTTAAATCCAAATAGAAAAATACGATTAAACTTAGAGGACTATCAAAATATAAATAAACAGTTCGAGGACGATCTACAATACCGTACCGCAAATATTAAGCGCTATGGAGCACAAACCAGTTACAAAGATAAAAATGGGGTCTACATTCTTTTTGGAGTAATGCCAGACCATATGCAATTAGAAAATGCTTATCTAATAGCGGGAAGATTTCTTTCTGAAAAAGATTTAGAAACCAGAGCCAAAGTAGTGGTTTTAGGAACCAGAATTATTGCCGATATTTTTGGAGGAGATCATAAAAAAGCTATAGGGAAATTTTTAACTATTAACGAAATAAAATATACAGTAATAGGAGTAACAGAAGACAACGGAGGGGAGCGAGAAGATACCTATATGTTTACCCCACATTCTACCATGACGCATTTGTATAACAGCCCCAATAATGCAGGCAGTTTTCAGTTTACAGTAAACCCAGAAGAAGATTACGACATAGCTTTAGCCAAAGCAGATAAGTTTGGAGAGCTAGTAGTTGATAATTTAAAAAAAGCCCATAATATACACCCAGAAGACGATAAAGCCATAAATTTCTTTAATGCTTTAGAAGGGGGGAAAGATATTTATATGGTTAATGTAGGGATGAAAATCTTTTTTTGGGGAATAGGAATTTTAACACTTCTTTCTGGAATTGTAGGGGTAAGTAATATTATGATTATTATTGTAAAAGAAAGGACAAAAGAAATAGGAATAAGAAAAGCCTTGGGTGCACAGCCCAAAAGTATAGTAAGTATGATTTTGCACGAATCTATTTTTATAACCACCCTTTTCGGATTTATAGGTTTGTTCTTAGCATTAGGAATACTAGAGTTTTTAGGACCTAAAATAGAAACCGATTTTATTATTAGCCCAACCGTAGACTTTAATGTAGCCATTTCTACAGTTATAATGCTAGTATTTGCAGGAGCCTTTGCGGGGTATTTGCCAGCACGCAGGGCCTCAAAAATTAAACCCATAATAGCTTTAAGAGATGAATAGCATATTCAGTAAAGACTTGTGGAAAGAAATACTAGAATCCATTACCTCTAATGGTTTTAGGACTATAATTACTGCTTTTGGAGTATTTTGGGGGATTTTTATTTTAGTATTATTATTGTCGGCATCCAAAGGTTTTCAAAACGGAATAAATAAAAAATTCGAAGGAATCTCTACCAATTCTATTTTTGTATGGGCACAAGGGATTTCTAAGGAATATAAAGGACTACCCAAAAATAGAAACTACACCTTTAAGTTGGAAGACGCAGAAGCCATAAAAAAAAACATTAAAGGTTTGGATATTGTTTCCCCAAGAAACAGGTTAGGAGGATGGGGAGCTTCCAATATAATCTCTCATAAACTTAATACAGGTTCTTTTTCTGTAGAAGCAGATTTTCCAGAAATCTTAAAGCAAAAGTCTTTAAAAATACAGCAGGGTAGGTTTGTTAATCAAAGAGATATAGAAGATAAACGTAAGGTAGCGGTTATTGGTTGGGCAATTATTAATGAGTTATTCGATAAAGAAGAACGAGACCAAGTAATAGGAAGTTATATAAAAATACAAGGAGTTAGTTTTAAGGTGGTAGGGGTCTATAAAGATTTATCTATGCGTGGTAAAAATAATATAGAGGACCAAAAAAATATACATGTCCCTTTTACCACATTTTCGCAAGTATTTAATAAAGCAAACGAGGTAAGGTACTTTTTTATTACAGCAAAAAAAGAACAATCCGTTACAGAAATTAAAGACGATATTTTTGCACTATTAAGGTCAAGACATAAAATCCACCCAGAAGACGATAGAGCAATAGGGCATGCGGATCTAAATAAGTTTTTTACTAAATTTTCGTTGTTATTTTTAACCCTAAAAATTGTGTCTTATTTTGTCGGAATTTTAATATTAGCCTCTGGGGTAATAGGCGTAAGTAATATAATGCTTATTGTAATAAAAGAACGGACCAAAGAGATAGGAGTAAGAAGGGCTTTAGGTGCCACACCAGGTAATATTAGAAAACAAATCTTATTAGAATCTTTGTTTTTAACCATAATGTCTGGAATGGCGGGAGTCGCTTTTGCTGCTTTTATATCCTTTGTGGTCAATTATTATTTAGACAATATGGGCTCGGATGGGCTAATGATTAATCCAAGTGTAGACTTAGTAACTATAGGAGTAGCTTTAATTATTTTAATAATATGCGGATTGTTAGCAGGATTAATACCCGCACAAACAGCTATAAAAATTAAGCCTATAGAGGCACTAAGAACAGAGTAGTTTAGAAGAATAAGAAAAAATAAAGTCAATTTTATAAAGAAATGAAGCATACTAGAACCATCGTAATCCTATTGGTAATTGTCTTAACCTTTATGGGGGGACTGTTTTTCTTTTGGAAAAGAAACCAAAAGAAAGAGGTAGAGTTTACCACAAAACAAGGGAAAGTAGAAAACATTGTATTAAGTACGATTGCCACGGGAAGCATTATTCCAGAGGAAGAAGTTTCTATTAGACCTAATATATCGGGTATTGTAGATAAGATCTATATAAAAGCAGGAGATCAAATTAGATTAGGGGATCCTATTGCAAAAATAAAAGTAGTACCTAATATTCAAAATGTACAGTCTTCCCGTAATGGAGTTGCGCAAGCTAAGATAGATCTAGATAATCAAAAAAAAATATACGATCGACAAAAGCAATTATTTGACCAAGGGGTAATTTCTGCTAACGATTTTGATAATGCTAAAGCCCGTTACGAAAGAGCAAGGCAAACGTATGTTTCGGCAAACGAGAATTACCAAATTGTAAAAACAGGAACCACAAAAGGTTTAGGAAACTTAGCCAATACAACTATTAAATCTACCATAAGCGGAATCGTATTAGATGTACCCTTAAAAGAAGGGAACCAAGTAGTGCAAACCAATAGCTTTAATGCAGGTACATTAGTAGCCTCTATGGCAGATATTTCTAAAATGATTTTTAAAGGAAAAGTAGACGAGAGCGAAGTGGGTAAAATAGAAGAGGGTATGCCTATAAAAATAACTATTGGGGCAATGCCAGATAAGCAGTACGATGCTAAGTTAAATTATATAGCACCCAAAGGAGAGACTACTAATGGCGCAGTGCAGTTTGATATAGAAGCCAAACTAAAGTTGACTAACACAGATAAAATTAGAGCAGGCCTAAGCGCCAATGCTTCTATTATTTTAGAAGAAGTAACCAATGTGTTGGCCTTAGACGAATCTTTATTGCAATACGACAGAAAAACAAAAAAACCTTTTGTAGAAGTGGCAATAGGAGAGCAGCAATTCGAAAGACGAGAGATAGTTCTAGGAATTAGTGATGGTATAAAAGTGGAAATTAAAGAAGGGATTTCTAAAGAAGATAATATTAAGGTTTGGAATGCATTAGGTAGTCCAGAAGGTAAAAAAGGAAAAAAAGGAAAAGGCGGAAAGAATTAATCTTTCTTTAATGGAGTATATTATGAAAAAAATCAGTTTACTTATCGCTACGGGGATTTCTTTGATTTCTTACGCCCAGCAACCCAGAAAAGTATGGTCTTTAAAAGACTGTATGGATTATGCAATAGACAGTAATTTGCAAATAAAACAGCAAGAACTAAGTCTACAAGATGCCGATATTAATATAGAAAATGCCTACGGAGCCTATTTACCTAATATAAACGGAAGCACTAGAAATAATTGGAATAGTGGTTTAAGCCGGAATCCGATAACTAATACAAACGACAATATAACAGTAAGAAACTCCTCCTATTCATTAAGCGCAGCGGTGCCTGTTTTTTCGGGATTACAAAACTACAATAGGCTACAGCAAGCTAAGCTTCAGAAAATAGCCAATCAGTACAATATAGATACAACTAAAGACAATATAAGACTAAGAATAGCTAACAGTTATTTGCAAGTAGTACTACAAGAAGAAAATTTAGAAGTATTAAAAGTGCAACACTTGGTTACCTTAGAGCAAGTAGATAGAACACAAAAACTAATAGATGCGGGGAACTTGCCAAAAGGTGATATTTTAGAATTAGAAGCTACTTCAGCTACAGATTTACAGAATATTGCTAATGCAGAAAACAGTGTGCTAATCTCTAAAGTAGGGTTAAAACAGTTATTAAATTTAAAGTTTAATTCTGAATTTAATGTCGAAAAAGTAACGGCTTCTTTTGATGAATTGTCTGTTATAGAAAAGCCTATAGAAAAAATTATAAGTGACGTATTAGGGAATCGAAACGAAATTAAGTTAGCAGCACAAAATGTTGAATTGGCAGAAAGTCAAATACAAATATCTAAAGGGAGTTTATATCCTTCGGTCTCTGCATTTGCTAATTTTACCACCAGTGAATCTGGACGCTTAGATGATGGCTTTTTTACGCAAATAAAGGATAACCGTGGTTTTAATTACGGAGTATCTTTGGACCTTCCTATTCTTAATGGCTTTCGAAACAAAAACTCGGTAAGTAGGTCTAGGGTTAGTAAGTTGCGTAGTAAATATCAATTGGCTCAAGTAGAACAAAGAATAACACAAGACGTATACCAAGCCTATTTGGACGCTAAGGCAAGTAAT
>CALGNG010000031.1 GCA_937958735.1 uncultured Aquimarina sp.
AAGAGGGCCGGCAGCTAGTATTTACGGTAGTGATGCTATTGGGGGTAGCTTTAATTTTATTACTAAAAACCCAACCGATAAATTAAAAGGAGGTTTGTCTTTAGAGGCTAACGAAATTGGGTACTCTAGCGTAGGTTTTGATATAGGTAAAAACATTACCGATAAATTTGGTATCTACATAGCATCTCAATTTAACCAACGTAACAATGGTCCTTTTGAGCATAGCGATTATGAGAAATTTGGATTAACAGTAAAGGCGGTTATCAAGCCTATAGAATCTGCAAGACTAACCTTAACTTATAATGGAATAGACTTTTTAAGTGATATGGCAGGGTCTGTTGGAGAGCGTAATTTTC
Source organism: uncultured Aquimarina sp. (assembly GCA_937958735.1). GTDB lineage: Bacteria > Bacteroidota > Bacteroidia > Flavobacteriales > Flavobacteriaceae > Aquimarina. The sequence continues at coordinate 357 of CALGNG010000031.1, forward strand.
GTTCAGAAAACTTTCAAAGTAACCAGACCTTTACAAATAGGGATGCCGAGTCCACAAGACTACGTGCTACTTGGGAGCAAACTTGGGACGAGGCTAATAAAACTTCTTTTAGCGCTATTTATAGGGATAATGTAATGAAGCAAAATCCCTCCTTTAGAATATCCCCAGAAAGAAATAGAGGAGTTCCTACGGGTAGAACATTAGGAGAGGTGAATAATAATACATTTAATAGTTTCTTTGGGAATGTGCAGCACCAAATAAAGTGGAAACCATTAAAATCTAAGTTAATTGTAGGTGCTACTGCAGATTTTACAAAGCAAGATTATATAGCGCAAACTACGGAGGTTACTGTAGACGAGGTAAATAGAAGAAATATAGATTTTAGAATTATCGAGGGTGATTTTATTTTAGATTACGAAGCGGATATTTATAATTATGCAGGTTATGCACAAATAGAGTTGTCTCCGTTAGATAGGCTAAAAGTTACTTTAGGAGGTCGTTACGATTATTTTGAATACGATTTTACAGAAAAACTAGAAGGTGATGGTGCATTGGCAGACCAAAAAGATGATTGGGATAATTTTTCTCCTAAAGTTGGGTTAAATTATAATTACTCCAATAATGGAGGGGTGTATGCTAATTTTTCTAAAGGTTTTACGCCCCCGCAAGCATCTACATTATATAGGAACAGAAGAAATATAAATAGAGGTATAGAGCCTAGTGAGTATTTTAATTACGAAGTAGGAAGTTACACGCAAATTAATAATCAAATTAAACTAGATTTTGGAGTGTATTTTCTAAAAGGAGAAAATACTTTAATATCTCTTCGCGATCCAGAGAGTAGTAGTAGCTTTATTACTACTAATGCGGGAGAAACAGAATCTTATGGGATCGAATATGGATTTTCTTACAAGCCAGTAAAGCAAATAGAAATATCGCATAATGGATCTTTTGCAAGGCACGAGTATAAGAAGTTTGTGTTTAGAGGGGAAGATTTTTCTGATACAGACAGGGAAGTAGCGCCTAATGTAATAGGAACTTCTAAAATACGTTTCCGTCCAGGGAATGGTTTAAGTTTTGCGTTTGAGCATGAATTAATAGGAGAGTATAATACGAGTTTAGAAGGGCAGGCGACCAATAGTTTGGACGAGCCAATAACTACAACCTATTCGGGGCACAATGTGTTTAATTTCCAGGGTGCATACCGTTACAAAAAAATAGAAGTGTGGATGCACTTATTTAATATTTTTGATAAACTGTATGCTAATAGAGTAAGTTATAATCGTTTTAGAAACGAGAATAGTTATACTGTGGGGAATCCAAGGGCTTTCCATTTAGGAGCTAAGTATAATTTTTAATTTTAAAAAAAGAGGTTATTTAAGTTGTTTGGATAACCTCTTTTAAATTAGTGTTATGAAATACGCAAAATTAAACCAATGGTTATGGCGCTGGCATGTTATAGCAGGTTTGGTCTCTTTACCATTTATATTGGTATTGGCAGTAACAGGAGGGGTCTATTTGTTTAAAGATAAGGTGGAGGCTCCAAGAGTAAAAAATGTCCAGAAAGTAATTGTTACAGGCAAAGCTATTTCTTTAGAAAGCCAAAGGGAGATAGCTAATCAGAACATGTCTAAACTGCCGAATTCTGTGGTAATATCTTATGGTAAAGATCAAGCTACCGAATTTGTTTCGGGGAAATTTAGTCATAAAAAAAGTGCTTTTGTAAATCCATATACTAGTACTATTTCAGGGAAATTTTCGCCTAAAAGTACTTGGATGTATACTGTAAGAAAACTGCATGGAGAGCTTTTAGGTGGTAAAGTAGGTACTAAAATAGTAGAGCTAATAGCTAGCTGGATGGTGGTGCTATTGCTTACGGGTGTTTATGTTTTTTGGCCAGCACGAGAAGGTGGTTTAGGAGCTTTTTTTAGAATAAGAACAAAATTAGGCAGCCGCATTTTGTTTAGAGATATTCATGCTATTGTTGGTTTTTGGATGTCTGGATTGTTGTTGCTTACTCTTGCAGGAGGCTTGCCTTGGACCGATATTTTTGGGGGTAATTTTAAGCAGTTACAAAAAATTACGGATACTGGTTTTCCGCCAAGTTGGTTTGGCGTTGGGGTAAAATCGGTTCCTAAAGGGGAGTTGATTTCTTTGGATAAAGCTGTTGAGTTGGCTAAACAAGAAAAATTACCAGGTAAAGTAACGGTAGATTTTCCAAAACATAAGGTGGGAGTATATAGTGTTAGTAATGTAACAATGCCTTTGTCGGGTATGAAGAAAATTCATTTTGATGCCTATTCTGGAGAGAAGTTAAAGACTTTGTATTGGCAAGATATTGGGGTGTTAATGCGTGCTCGTTTATGGGTAATGGCATTTCATCAAGGACAAATGGGGTATTGGAATTTTTTATTAATGCTTTTTGTGGCTATTGGATTGGCTGTTATAAGTGTAGCGGGTTTCTTTTCTTTTAAAGCTAGGAGTTGGGGTATCCCAGAAGCTCCAAATAATTTTAGAGTAGGTACAGGAATAATTATTATAATAGTCTTATTGGCTATAATTCTTCCGTTATTTGGTTTTAGTTTATTGTTTATAGGTTTGGGAACTTATTTGTTTAAGGTGATAAATAGGTAGTGTTTGTTTTAGCGTTCAAATTTTCCGTTAAATTGATTCATGGTTAAGGATAGGCCTGCTAACACAAAGCTTTTAATAGCTGCTGTAGCAGTATCTATACGTATGCTTAGGTCTATTTGTTCGCCAGCGCTCCATTCGCCTAATACATAGTCTACTTGTTTGCCTTTGCTAAAGTCTCCACCTACTCCAAATCTAAAACGTGGATAAGTGGCTGTATTAAGCTTTTCTTGAGTGTCTTTTAGTCCATTATGGCCGCCAGCACTTCCCTTAGCTTTAATTCTAAAAGTTCCAAAATCTATATGTATATCGTCTGTAATTACGAGTAAGTTTTCTAGAGGTATTTTTTCTTTATCTAGCCAGTATTTTATAGACTTTCCGCTTAAATTCATGAAGGTATTTGGCTTTAATAATAGTACGGTTCTCCCTTTTATTTTAAACTCTGCAATGTCTCCAAGTTTGGCGGTCTCAAAACTAGTTTTTTCAGTTTTAGCTAGGCTGTCTAGTACTTTAAAGCCAATGTTGTGACGAGTTTCTTCGTATTTAGGACCAATATTTCCAAGGCCAACAATTAAGAATTTTTTCATATTAGTGGGAGTGGTACAGTGTTTAAAAAATTATTTTAATAAATTTAGAGATATAAGTTAAAAGAAAAAGCATCCTATTGTAAAAATAGGATGCTTTTTGTAGATATAAAAATCTGCTGAATTATTCTGCAGCAGCTTCTTCTGTTCCTTCTTCTCCTTCTTCACCATCTTCGTCAAGGGCGTTACGAGAATTTTTAACCTGACATACTACAGTGTTATCTGCGTGTAAGAATTCAAAACCTTCGGAAGCTAAACCAGTAACGTATAATTTGCTACCAATTTTTAATTCAGAAACATCGGCTTCGATTACGTCTGGTAAAACAGAAGCTAAACCTTTAACTTTTAAACGACGAGCGTTAAATTTAAGGTTACCCCCTAAAGCTACACCAGGAGATTTTCCAACAGTACGTACTGGAATTTCCATAGTAATAGGTTTGTCGTCAAAAAATTGTACAAAATCGATATGTAAAATTTTGTCCGATACTGGGTGAAATTGGATATCTTGTAAGATAGCGTTAACAGAGGTTCCGTTGTCTAACTTAATTTCTACAGTGTGAACATCCGGTGTATACACTAATTTACTGAACGATAATTCTGGAGCAGTAAAGTGTGTTACAGTGTCACCACCATAAACTACACAAGGTACCTGTCCAGCATTACGTAGGGCTTTTGTTGCTTTTTTCCCTAAGCTTTCTCTTTGAGATGCATTGATTGTTAACGATTTCATCTTGAAATTTATTTAAATTACTATTAATATTCTACATTAAAAATTTAGAACT
>CALGNG010000032.1 GCA_937958735.1 uncultured Aquimarina sp.
TTTTTAAGGCCAGATATGCCAACATGAAACTTAATAATACCGATAAACTAAAAGCCGTATTAAAACGCGAATTGGATATTGCAATTACCCAATATAATTACCCTCCAAGTAACGTTATAAGTCCTGGTTTAAAAACAACACCTCTAGATCAAGTTGAGTTTGGTGGTGGGTTTTCTATACCAATACTAAACGATGATCCTTTATCTAACAACAATCTATCTCTTTTTCCTAGAGAAGGCGCACCACTTACTAAAGACGAGCTCCTTATATTAAACTACCAATCTGGCATGCGCGATTATGTTGTAAACCAATTGGATGGTATTAGCGAAAGCGATTTTAATTTATTTTATATTGATACCGAATTGCACCCCGTGCTTAGCCATGGAGAACACCGACTTAAATTACCTGCAGAAGGCAAAATAGCGGCCAATCGTAGAATAAGCTTAAGAGCCATTGGCGTTAAGTTAAGTCAGAAAAAAGTAAATGTCGAGATTAATTTAGGCGATGCCAGAATGCATATTCATGGGCAAGTTAGTTGTTTTGTAGGCGCTAGTATTGGTATGTCTGCGGCTTTAGAGCTTAATACCCACATGGGAACAGCCCAACTGGTTGCCAAAAAGAAAAAAGAAGACGAGGTCGCTGCCTACAACAGCAGTGGCGCTATTGAACCAAAAGAAAACCATGTAGGCAATGCCACTGCAAAAGTAGAAGCCTTTGTAGGCGCTAAGGCAGAAGCCAGTATAAGTGCCGCCATAGAATGGAAAAACCCAGAAAGCGATAGCAAAACATGGGGATTACTAGCCAGTGTTGGTGGCTCGGTAACAGGTACCGCTGGTGCAGGTATTGAGGGCGAATTTAAAATTGGTTTCGATCAAGACACCAATACCTTTCAAGTAAAAATGAAAGCCCAAGCCACATGGGGCTTAGGTGGTGGTGGGGCTTGGGCTTTAACCATAGGTGTACAACAATTATACGATTTTGTTGTTTTAGTGTACCATAAGCTGGAAGAAAATGACTTTAATTTTATAGATATTTTTGAGAATTCAACAGATACAGAAGGAAACACAACTGAATCTAAAACCGATGTTTACAAAATTTATGCGGCATGGGTAGCCCAACTCTGGAAAGAGAAAGACTATTTTAAAGCGAGCGCGGCGGCTTTAGTAGGCGCCTCGGCGGTGCAAGCGTTTTCAATTTTAAAGACGTATAATGAATTGGTAGCTCAATATGAAGAATATATAGATAACAAAGATGAAACCGAAAATATCGTTAATAACATTTTGTCTAATCCTAAGATGCTTAAGTTTGTACCACCAAAAGTAAAAGGGCGTATGTTGTTTATGATGGCGCGCTACAAATCGCGGTCTTGGGTAGATCTCGTTATTTTAGACGATTACATACTAGCTGAAAACGCAGCCATACTCTTGATAAAATCTATAGGGCATGCCAGAGAGTGGAAAGAAGTTATGGAACATATGGCCATAAAAACAGACGATGGTAAAGGGTTTGAGTTGTACGACACATCTAAAAACCATTACCAATGCTCAGGCAATATTAACCGTATGCAAGACAGCGTCGCGTTTTTAAGAAATACTCTATTAAACGATAAAGACGATTGGCAAAAAGTGCAGCAGCATCTTATTAAATTACCACATTGGGATAAAGCCTGGAACAAAGACATATATACCTTAAAAAATGAAGTTTAAATTGAAAATAACTAAAATTTTAGCCCTACTTAGTATATCTATAATATGCTTAAGTTGCAATGCGCAAAAAAATCCCACACCAGAGCAGCAAAATATTATTAATAAAGCTAAAGCTAACTTTGTATTTGTAAAGGGTGGCGATTTTATTATGGGTAAAGCGCCTTACCCAGAGCCTACCCCAGAGCACCAAGTCACTTTAGATGGGTTTTCCATGAGTAAATACGAAACTACATTTAAAGAATTTGACACCTACACAAGCCTAAATGGCTTGGATAGTATAAAACCAAAATGGAGGCATCGAAAAGATATGGGACCTAATTTTGGCGTAACCTTTGTTACTTGGCAACAATCCAAAGATTATTGTTTATGGTTAGGCAAACAGTTAAATTTACCTATCGATTTACCTACAGAAGCCCAATGGGAATATGCTGCGCGTAGTCGTGGTTTAGATGTTAATCATGCCACAAACAATGGTAAAATTGAAGGAAATTTTAAGACAAAAAGAAATTATCCAGTAACAGATACTGTTGTAGGCGCATACCCACCAAATCCATTAGGATTGTACGATATGTCTGGTGGGCGACCAGAATGGACTAGAGATTGGATACATGGCTACAGAAGTGAAGCTTTAATAAACCCAAGGTTTGATAGCATTCAGGTTTATAAAGAGCGTGTGGTTAGAGGCTTTCATACCTTGGGTATATCTGTGTACAATCGTGGAAGTAGAGAACCAGATAATTCTGGCTCGGGGGTTGGTTTCCGTTGTGTATGTAACCAAACAACGCCTGTAAATTAGTGGTTAAGATATTGAAAATAAAACCTTCACATTAAAACTACTAACTTATTGAACTATTAAATATCATTAAAAAATGAATACTAAGTTACTACTACTAATTACCCTAAGCTTTATACTATTTACTTTTAATGCTTTTTCTCAAAAAATTAAAACTGGCACCATAGACCATCCTATTTTAGGCAACATAAAACTTAAAAAAGAATTTGGTGAATATGAATACACTGATGACGAAAAAAAAGCGTATTATTTTTTTGTTGGAAAGGGGTCTTACATACACAAAAAACATGGCAAAGTAGATTATGAAATATTATACAATGATGACGGTACTCTTGACGTATGGCGAGACGTTTATCAAGACTCCATTTATGGAGAGGTTATAGTAGATAAGCGCAAAAGAAATAAGATAAAAACATATTTTGACAAAGAGAATAGGAAGATTGAAAAAATAACGACCTATCATTACTTTGATTCTACAGAAGTTAAAGACATCCGAAATAGTATAGACGGATATAGAGATGGAAAACAATACTTATATTATCAGGACGGCACACTCAGAAAAGAAGAAACTTATGTACATGGAAAACAAGTTGGTCCTTATAAGGATTTTTACAATAATGGACAGGTTAAAGAAGAGGGAACTTTTGATGCTAATAACCAATTAAACGGTAAATTTCGTGCCTACAAAAAAAATGGAGTAGCATTTGTAGATGGAACCTATACCAACGGAAAAATGCTAGGCAAATGGACATTTAGTCAACCTTCTGACGATTTACATTTCGAGTTTCGTTCTTCATGCATCTATAAAAAAGATTCGGCATATTGCGAAGAAAAAAAGTTTTATGTTGCTGATAATAGTAACGACTTAAGAGCAATTACTTCTTACAAAAAATTAATTGATAGAGACACATATTCACCTTACGAGACGTTTGATGAGCTTTTACATACAAAACATGGCCCTTATAAAGCTTATTATGAAAATGTTTTAATTGAAGAAGGAAATTATAAAAACAATGAAAAGGAAGGGAATTGGAAAACCTATCACCACAATGGCAATTTAAAATTAGATGCCAATTACATGATTATAGTAAATAAAGAAGGAGACAGACCTAAAAGTGTACTACACGGCCTAAAGAAATCTTACAAAAAAGATGGAACGCTTGAAAACACTATTAAATTTTACAAAGGTAATCTGGTTGATTACACTCCACTAGATACTTTAAGCATTGTAGGGGGTCTTGTATTAATTTTAGCAATAGCAATGCTTATCATTTACAATAAAAAATTATTAAATTCAAAAACAGAGGGCAGCAAAAAACTTCGAGTAACACCTTTAATTATAGGCGCTTGCCTTATTATATTATATGCATCCAATATTAATTTTTTAGAAAATACTTTTCATTCTTTTTTTAATACATCTTTTGGCTGGACAGAGATTGTTTCTGGCTTAAGTTTAAGTGTTCTATTAAGTCTAACCATTTTAGTTTCATTGACGACAAAGCCTACTATAAAACAAACTTTAATAGGTTTTATAGGGTTTATAATAGTTTGGATATTATCTGCTTTTTTAGGAATTACGGCTAGTGGTTTAATAGCCTATTTATTAGATTTAGCTTTTCCTATTCATGACCAAAATATACTAAGAGGCACCATTGCGCTATCTACAGCTTGTTTTTTCGGGTTATTATTTATCTCTAAATATTGGAAGATTAAGAATCAAATAAATTATGTTTATTTATTTTTTGCTTCATTGGTTATTAATCTTATTGTCTATTTAATAATCGCATATCCCTTAGTAAAAGACATATTATCATTTAGTGATGAAATAAATATTCTGTTTCTATTAAATTATTTAATTGCGGCTGGCATACTTAGTCTTAATGCTATAAATAATTTTAAATATGCAAAAAAAATTAAAAGTGCATTTGTAATATTTTTAACTTGTGTTTTAACCTTTTCAATATTGCTGTTTATTTATAAATACATCGATCCTTTTACAAAGTAAAATGTAATAATAATCCATTCGGTTTATATGATTTGTCCATAGGACGATTTGGAATGGACATTAGATTGAAAAAAGTCAATAGTAAACTACTCTTATTAACATTTCCGTTGTGTGTGCAACCAAACAACGCCTGTAAATTAATGCATCTAAACAATAAAACAATCTCAATTAACCATCAAATCATATGATATTTATTTAGCTTTGTTAAATATTTAAAATACTTAAACACACTACAAGATGAAATATCTTCCCATTAATAAATCTCTTTTTGAAGACAATAGAAAAAAATTCACAAGAAAAATGCAGCCAAAAAGC
>CALGNG010000033.1 GCA_937958735.1 uncultured Aquimarina sp.
CAGAAGCGCTTTGTTTTTCCTTAAACCACATAGCACGTGTTAGACCAAATTCGTCGTTAGGGTTTATAATAAAAGAAACACCGTTTGTGTCGAACAGAGTGTCTCCGTCTGTAAAATTGATTTTTGAAGTCGTGTCTGGGACGTGACTTATACACACTAAAATTTTCACGATATAAAATTATTTAGAGGTTTATAAATGATATATTCTGTTAAAAAGCACGTTTTTTTTCATAATCTAATAAAAAATTAACGACTACATTTTTAACTTAAACGAAGTTATGAAAAATATCATCAAAATACTATGCATGCATAGTATTTTTTATTTTTCAATGCGTTTTAAAAAGGTTTTTAATTACTATTTTTGTTCGAGCATTAAGCGAAGTTACCAATTTATGGGTAATGTCAATAAATGAATTTATAAATGAGAACAATACAATTTAGAGAAGCGATTTGTGAAGCAATGTCCGAAGAAATGCGTAGAGACGATACGATCTACTTAATGGGAGAGGAAGTTGCCGAATACAATGGTGCTTATAAGGCAAGTAAAGGAATGTTAGATGAGTTTGGAGCAGAGCGTGTTATAGACACACCTATTGCCGAACTAGGATTTGCTGGTATAGCCGTAGGTAGTGCTATGTTAGGAAACAGACCTATTGTAGAGTACATGACATTTAATTTCTCTTTGGTAGGTATTGACCAAATTATAAATAACGCGGCAAAAATTAGACAAATGTCTGGTGGGCAATTTCCTTGTCCAATTGTATTTCGTGGGCCTACAGCTTCTGCAGGGCAATTAGGAGCGACACACTCACAAGCTTTCGAAAACTGGTTTGCAAACACTCCAGGTTTAAAAGTAATAGTACCTTCCAATCCTTACGATGCAAAAGGTTTATTAAAAGCAGCTATACGCGATAACGATCCTATAATTTTTATGGAGAGTGAGCAAATGTATGGAGATAAAGGAGAAGTGCCAGACGGGGAATATTTAGTTCCAATAGGTGTTGCGGCAACAAAAAGAGAAGGAACAGATGTTACTATTGTTTCTTTTGGTAAAATTATTAAAGAAGCTTATGTAGCAGCAGAAAAGTTAGCAGCAGAAGGTATTTCTTGTGAAATTATAGATTTACGTACCGTACGTCCTTTAGATTTAGAAGCTATATACAAGTCTGTTAAAAAGACCAATAGATTGGTTATTTTAGAAGAAGCTTGGCCTTTGGCAAATATTGCTTCCGAAATCACATACCAAGTACAACAAAATTGTTTTGACTACTTAGATGCACCAGTTATAAAAATAAATACAGCAGACACTCCTGCACCTTATTCTCCTACTTTGTTAGCAGAATGGTTACCAGATAACGAAGATGTTATTAAAGCTGTGAAGAAAGTAATGAATAAATAACATTATTTTTGGATATCACATTAAAAAAAATCATTCTTTTACGGAATGATTTTTTTTGTTTTTGAAGAGTAAAATTATTATGAATATATCAAAAAAAAATATTCTTGCAGTATTAATTCTAATGCTTTGTAGTTGGAATTTATTATCACAAGTAAAAGCAAGCGGAAAAGTAATAGATGTTAATGGGGAGTCGGTCCCTTTTTGTAATGTCTATTTCCCAGGAACACAAATAGGCACGGTTACTAACGAGGATGGCTCTTTTTATTTAGAAGACGAAACCTACCAGGCTACTTTAAAAGTAAGTTTTGTTGGGTACGAAGATACCTTGCTGCAATTAAATAAAGGGGCTAATTATAAATTAGTAGTTACTCTTAAAGAGGAAACTAATTCTTTAGGGCAGTTGGTTATTGTTTCGGGAAAACAACCTAAAAAAAATAATCCTGCTATAGATATTCTTCGTAAAATATGGGCACATAAGCGCGAAAATGGACTAAAACAGTTTAAGCAATACGAATATAAAAAGTACGAAAAAATAGAATTTGATATTAATAACATAGACAGTACTTTTATGGACAGTCGTATGTTTAAAGGAATGGATTTTATTTTTAAATATACAGATACCTCTAGAATATCGGGGAAAACATTTCTTCCTATTTTTATTAACGAATCCATTTCTAAAATATATGGAGACACTAAGCTTAATAGAGAAAAAACAGAACTTTTAGGAAATAAAAATTCTGGATTTAGTAACAACCAGGCGTTAATAGGTTTTGTGAAAGACTTGTATACAGAGTATGATGTGTACGATAATTACATAAAACTGTACGATAAAAGTTTTACAAGCCCCTTGTCTAAAACAGGAATTAATGTATATAATTATGCCCTTGTAGACAGTTCGTACATAAAAAATAAGTGGTGTTACAACATAGTATATTACCCGAGACGTAAAAACGAATTAACTTTTAAAGGAGATTTTTGGGTAAACGATACCACCTGGGCGGTAAAAGATATAAATTTAGAAGTAACAAAAAGTGCTAATATAAACTGGATAAAAGAGCTTTATATAGAACAAGAATTTGATGTGCTTAACGACTCGTTATTTTTAATTACACGAGATTACTTCCAATCGGACTTTACTCTAAACAAAAAAGAATCCTCTAGAGGTATTTATGGGAAGCGTACTTCTTTGTTCGAAGACTATAAATTTGATATTCCTAAAGAAGAAAAATTTTATAAAAAAGAGATTAATCCTATCGATTTTGATGCTTATCATAGGGAAGATAGTTTTTGGGAAGAAAATAGATCGGAGAGTTTATCTAAAAACGAGAAGGCTATTTATAATATGCTAGACACGTTAAAAAATGTAAAAGCATTTAAAAATATTTATACCATAGGAGAGATATTATCCAGTGGATATATCCATATGGGTAAATGGGATTACGGACCCGTATTGGCTTCTGTAGGGTTTAACGATATCGAAGGATTTCGATTACGAGCAGGAGGAAGAACCTATTTTGGGCAAAACGACCTTTGGAGACTTCAGGGTTATGGAGCTTATGGTTTTGGGGATAATAAATTTAAGTACAGTATAGCAGCTAAGGTTCTTCTAAATCGTAAAAATAGATTAAAATTAGTTTTTGGTAACCGTA
>CALGNG010000034.1 GCA_937958735.1 uncultured Aquimarina sp.
TGGTATGCTTGCCAACACCACCTACCCAAGCCTTTCCGGTACTTCGGTATATTGGGACTTTGTAGAGCTTCCAAGTCAAATTATGGAAAACTGGTGCTTCCAAGAAGAAGCCTTAAACCTTTTTGCTCAACATTACCAAACTGGAGAGACTATTCCTATGGAGTACGTTACTAAGATAAAAGCTTCTTCTACTTTCCAAGAAGGTATGGCAACTTTACGTCAAATAAGCTTTGGACTATTAGATATGGCATGGCATACCAATCCTGCCATAGAGCAATCCAATATTAAAGATTTCGAAACGCAATCTTTTAAAGAAACACAATTATTTCCAGACGTTTCAGAAAATTGTATGAGTACTTCTTTTGCTCACATTTTTCAGGGCGGATATTCTGCTGGATATTACTCTTACAAATGGGCAGAGGTTTTGGATGCCGATGCTTTTGCATATTTTGAAGAAAATGGAATTTTTAACACCAAAATCGCTAAAAAATTCAAAACAGAAATACTGGAAAAAGGAGGCACAGCGCACCCTGAAACTTTATATAAAAACTTTAGAGGCGAAAAACCTACAAATGAAGCACTTTTAAAAAGAGCGGGGCTAATATAACCTTTATGTTAGCTTTAAGACACATTAAAAAATAAAAAATTACTACATTTGACCGACTGCTAACTATTCAAAATATGACGACCCCACATGAATTAGACCCTAACGGGTGGATTAAAAATTACAGTGATTATCTTTTTAATTATACTATTGTTCGTGTAGACGATCGTGAAATAGCAAAAGACTTGGTACAAGAAACCTTTTTTGCAGGATTGCGATCCATGAAGAACTTTAAAGGGGAAGCCTCCGAGCGCACTTGGCTTATCTCTATTTTAAAAAGAAAAATCATAGATTATTACCGTAAAATTAACAGTAACAAAGGAAAGGCAGAGGTTAGAATGAACTACAATGCCGACTCCGAATCTGAAGGCGATTGGTTAGAAGAACGCGTTGCAGATCCTTATGCTACAAATGCTGAAACGGAAATTGAGAATTCCGAGTTAGGTTTGGCTATTCAAGATTGTTTAGCTAAATTGCCCGAAAAGCAAGCCACTATCTTTAAGATGAAGACTATTGACAATTACGATACAGAAACTATTTGTAATGAATTCAATATTACTTCGTCTAACCTATGGGTTATAATACATAGAGCTCGAACCGCCATGGCGAGTTGTATGGAAGAAAATTGGTTTTAACAAAAAAAATTCATGGAAAAAAAATACAGCATATTTGTACCTTGTGATACAGCACAGCACACTTGCGACAAATCTCAGTACAATGAAGCAAGTTTAATTGAAAAAATTAAACTTAGTATCCATCTAGTCTACTGCAAAGCGTGTCAAACGTACACAAAAAAAAACAACAACTTATCTAAGTTGATGAAAGACAAGAAGGTACAAACAATGAAATCTGATGAAAAAGATAGTCTAGAAGCTTTATTTAAAAAAGAACTTTCTAAAAATAAGTAACTACCAATAGTAGTAGTAATTTAAAAATAGGAACACTTTCAATGCCAAAAGAGCAATAATATTTTATTGTTCTTTTTGGCATTTTTAATATTAGCGTACTAGTAACTAAGGCAGCTACTATAGATATCCACCAATAAGCCGTTTGTAACAGCACTTCTATCGCCGCATAAAAAACAAGCAGCACTACAGCCAACAGCTTTGCTTTTCTTGTTCCCATAATTTGTGGTAATGTTTCTAATAATTTATTATCAAATTCTAAATCTCTTATATCAAAGGGTATAACTAGAGCTACAACTAAAATAAAAATCTGTAATACTTCTAAAAAAAAACTTACAGAAATCGCTACTCCAAAATGAATAGTAGGAGCTACTATTACAGATAAAGCCCAACAGAAAGCAACTAAGTAAATTTTTACTTTTCCTTTAGATCGCAAATTTTCTCCCTTTATTAAAGGCACAGCATAGACCAACACTAAAACAAAACCACTTAAAAAAACCAATAGGGTTTTTATAGGTAAAGCTTTAGCATAATAAAGCAATGCCCCAAAACAAATTAACGAGAATAACTGAATTAGCCTTAAACTTTTTGTTAGACTACGATGGTGCAACTTAGCAATAGGTGCATATTTTACAAAATTATAACCTGTTATGGTGCCATAAAACACCGTATACATTAAATTTTCGTCGTACACTAATTGATGATTTAAAACAAACACATACAACAAAGCATAAACAGCTAAAGCAACATGAATACTTGCGTTTATGTAAAACTTAAAAAAAAAAGAAATTATTTTAATCATCTTTATAATAAAAGATAAAATTAAGCAAACTGAATTTGATGCAAGCCTTTATCTACAATCTCTAAGCTAATTAGTTTAGGTTTTGTAAATTTGTTTATTATCTATTGTAGAGAATATATATTTTTATATTCCAGAGATCTAAAAGAATTACTGTGAACACCAAGATAACAGGACTAGGAAGTTACATTCCTGAATTAAAAATAAATAATACACATTTTAAAAATCACGAATTTTTAGATGATAAGGGAGTTGCTTTTAAACAAAACAACGATACTATTATTAGAAAATTTGTTGCCATTACAGGCATAGAAGAGCGCCGGTATGCACCAGAAGACATAAATACTTCGGACATGGCTTACGAAGCCTCTCTAAAAGCCATAGAAGATGCTAATATCGATCCCGAAACATTAGACTATATTATTGTTTCTCATAATTTTGGAAACGTAAAGCAGGGACAATCGCAAGCCGATATGATACCTAGTCTAGCATCTCGAGTTAAACAAAAATTAAAAATTAAAAACCCATCATGTATTGCTTATGATTTAATTTTTGGTTGCCCTGGCTGGATAGAAGGTGTTATACAAGCCCACTGCTTTATTAAGGCAGGCGTAGCCAAACGCTGTTTAGTTATTGGAGCCGAAGCTCTATCCAGAGTTGTAGACCATAACGATAGGGATTCCATGATATATGCCGATGGCGCTGGCGCTTCAATTATCGAAGTTTCTGAAGAAAAGGGAGGTATAGATACTCATAAATCCGCAAGTTTTACTTTAGAAGAGGCCGATTTTTTATTTAATGGCAAAGGATTTAGTAGTAATGCCGATGAAACCATGTACATTAAAATGTATGGTCGCAAAATTTATGAATTTGCATTAACCAATGTCCCT
>CALGNG010000035.1 GCA_937958735.1 uncultured Aquimarina sp.
AGGCTCTTCTATAATTTCGTCTATTAATTTTTGCTTTAGCATGTCTTGCGGAGTTAATTTTAATGCTGCCGCAGCTTGCTCTTTATATTCCCAGCTTCTCCATAAAATAGAAGAACAAGATTCTGGAGAAATTACAGAGTACCAAGTGTTTTCCAACATCATTACTTTATCTCCTACACCAATTCCTAAAGCACCTCCACTAGCTCCTTCTCCTATAATAAATACTAAAATAGGTACTTCTAGCTGCGCCATTTCGTAAATATTACGAGCAATGGCTTCTCCTTGTCCTCTTTCCTCTGCTTCCAATCCTGGATAAGCTCCTGGTGTATCCACAAAAGTTACTACAGGAATTCCAAATTTCTCTGCACTCTTCATTAAGCGCAAAGCTTTACGGTATCCTTCTGGATTAGCCATACCAAAGTTTCGGTATTGACGTGTTTTTGTATTATGCCCTTTTTGCTGGCCTATAAACATAAAGGTCTGATCCCCTATTTTTCCTAAACCACCAACCATGGCTTTATCGTCTTTTACATTACGATCCCCATGCAGTTCTACAAAAGTATCTCCACAAATGGCTCTAATATAATCTAATGTATAGGGACGCTCTGGATGGCGCGATAATTGTACGCGTTGCCAAGGAGATAAGTTTTCGTATAAGTCTATTTTTAATTTAGACAACTTATCTTCTATCTGCTTACATGTAGCAGTTACATCTACATCACTTTCTGCACCTATACAACAAGCTTTTTCTAATTGCTCTTCAAGGTCTTTGATTGGTAATTCAAAATCTAAATATTCCATTATCGAATAGTATATTAGTATTACTAGCCATACATTATAACTCCGTTATGAAGGTTAAAAATGCAGGATAGTGGTTTATTGATAGCCTACAAATATAGAAACTTACTTATAAATTTAACGAATTCCCCACAGGAAATAATAGCAAGTATTCATTTTAACTACTTATCTAATCTATAACCTCTTCTTTATTAGATCTATTATTTTTTAAATTTATGTAAAGCACTTTGTAGCCAATTGTAATACTCCTCTGGGTTAGGAGTGTTTCCTATTGGTTTTTGTAATAAATTAAAGTCTGTATCCATTAACACATAATAGGGCTGAGAGTTGTTTTTAAAATTAATAGTCTGGAATGTGGCCCATTTATTCCCTATTGTTTTAATTTTTTTGGTGTTTTTAGTGTTTGGGTATTTAAAAACAAATTGTTCTTCTATTGGCAACTCTTTCCTATCGTCTACATATAAAGAGATTAACACTACTTTATTATCTATAATTTCCTTTATTTTAGGTATACTCCACACCTGCTCTTCCATCTTACGACAGTTTACACATGCCCAACCAGTAAAGTCTATTAAAATAGGTTTATTTGTCTTCTTTGCCTCCTGTAATCCTTCTTCAAAACTAGTAAACGAGTGTAATTTAAATGCTTCGGACTGTTTAGGGTATATACTGTACACCATAGGTGGCGGAAATCCACTTAACAATTTTAAATTGGCTTCTTCAGTTTGAAATAAACCTGGCACTAAATATCCTGTAAAGACTACGACTATAGCTCCTAGTACTTTTCTAGTATTGCTTATTTTTTGATTAGGCGCATCGTGCGGAAAACGAAATAGCCCAAATAAATATGTAGCTAATCCTAATGCTATTACTATCCATAATCCCACAAATACTTCTCTTTTTAGAAGCCCCCAATGTTCTACTAAATCTGCATTGGATAAAAACTTTAAAGCAAAAGCTATTTCTACAAATCCTAACACCACCTTAACTGTAGTCATCCAACCACCACTTTTAGGTAGTTTTTTTAACAAATTAGGGAATAGTGCAAAAAAGGCAAAAGGTAAAGCTAAAGCTAAACCAAAACCAGCTAAACCATAGGTAAGTTGTATAGCACCACCATCGTTAGTAAGCGAACCACCTAATAAAGACCCTAAAATAGGTCCTGTACAAGAAAAGGAAACCAAGACTAAAGTTAGTGCCATAAAAAAGACTCCAAATCCTCCTCCTAAACTAGTGGCTTTAGAGTCCATAGCATTACTCCACTTAGAAGGCAATGTAATTTCGAAATAACCAAAAAAAGAAATAGCAAAAGCAATAAATATTACAAAAAAGGTAATATTAAGCCAAGTGTTGGTGGAGACATTATTAAGTAAATCTGGATTTACCGAATCTAATAAATGAAATGGTACACTTACTAATATATAAGTAATAACAATAAAAAATCCATATAATAGTGCTTTAAATACCCCTGCTCTAGAACTGCCTGCACTGTGTGAAAAGAAAGATACGGTTAATGGAATCATAGGAAACACACAAGGAGTTAACAAAGCTATAAATCCACCTATAAAACCTAAAAAGAACAAATTCCATAAACTTTTAGAGGCAGTCTTCGAAATTTCGAATCCATTAGAAGATTTAATATCTAAAGTTAATTTATTAGATAACAACACATCTTTATCTGTAATGTTAGCGTTTGCACTAACCGCTAAGGTTGTACCTGTTTCGGAAAGGTTTACAAATACCTCTTTTTCTTCTGGTGGCAGACAAGCTTCGTCGTTACAAACCATAGAAAAAGTAGTGATTTTTAATGGGTTTTTAAAATTGGATAATGTTTTTATTTTTTGTGTAAAATGTACTTTACCTTCGTGATAAGTAATTTCCATTTCAAAAGTTTTATCAAAAGCAGTTATCCCTTTAGGCTCTTGTGTTTTCCCTATTAACTCTATACCTTCTGCTTCAAAATTAAATTCGGTAGCAATTGGTCCTTCGTTATTATCTAGGTACTGGCTATAAATATGCCATGGCTCCTCTACACTGGCAGTAATACTTACTTCATATTCGTTTTCTGCAGATTTTACAGCTGTTGCACTCCACTCTACTGGTGCCAAAATCTGAGCTTGTATCGAAAACATTGCCAATAACAAACATAGAAATACACTTACTTTTTTTATTTGACTCATAAACTAATTGCTCTATTTCTTAAATTCTATTTTTAATCCATCTTTAGATTCTTGAGACACCAGAAATCGCTTATCAACTCTGTATCCAATAACCCAAACTATTTTATCTCCGGAACATAATAACCAAGTTGCCGATTTCTGCGGCATCGAAAATTTTTCATCTTTAAAAAACTTACTAATTTTCTTTTTCCCCGACATACCCTCTGGATAAAAATAGTCGCCCTCTTTCCATTTCCTAACAGATAACGGAAACACTAATGTATTGGTATCTAAAAAAACATTCGTTTTAGTATTCGGTTCCTTTTTTGCAGTATCCGTTATTTTTAAACTTTCTTTTGTTGTAAGTACAACCTGTTGTGCAGACTTGTCTATTTTTATAATTTCTACCAAAGCATTTATTTTGGGATATACTAATAGGTGCGTCCTGTCTTTTAACAAAGTGTGTGTGGGCGAAAATATTTTTTTGCCTGATTGTGCTTTAAGTAGTTTTGATATGTCTGTCCAAGCTGTAAACCCATAGCTTTTTAATAATTCGAATAATAGGATATCGGATTGTGGCTCTTTTTCGATAGCTTTAACTGCTATTTTATAACCATTAATAGCTGGGTCTTCTTCCCAATAAGCATCTTTAAATTGTAACACGTATGCTTTTACAATGGATTGGCTTTGTTGCAGATAAGAGATGGTTGCATTAAAGTTATGCAACACTTTAGGCTGCGCTTCTTTTATTGCTGGAATTACTGTATGTCTATATTGGTTACGCAAATATTTAGTATCGGAATTACTGGCATCCTCTCTCCATTGTAAACCTTCTTCTTTAGCATAACTAATAATAGCTTCTTTGGAAAAGGGTAATATAGGACGAACATAAATACCGTTAATTTCTGGTATACCTGTTAAACCTTCTAAACCAGTGCCACGAGACAAGTTAATCAAAAAAGTTTCTAAATTATCATCGGCATGGTGAGCAGTTGCAATGGCATCCAAATTATACAACTGCTGCATTTTTGCAAACCATTTATACCTTAGTTCTCTGGCAGCTAATTGTATGGATGTTTTATGGATTTCTACATAAGCTTTGGTATTAAACTCTGTAGTAATAAAGGGAACTTTCCATTGCTCCGATAGTTTTTTAACAAAAGACTGGTCGCCATTACTACTTATTCCTCTAAGCTGAAAG
>CALGNG010000036.1 GCA_937958735.1 uncultured Aquimarina sp.
ATACAATCTGTAGCCGCTACAGAGAAAACAGATAATAATTTATACACACTAGATCTTAAACAACCGACTGCCATAGTTATGGGATCGGAAGGGGACGGTGTTTCTAACGGAATTTTAAAAACGGTAAATCACAAGGCAAAATTACCGATGTATGGGGAAATAAGCTCCCTAAACGTTTCGGTAGCCGCAGGCGCTTTTTTATACGAAGCCATACGCCAAAGATTAGGGTAGTTTTAAAGACTTATTACTGTAATAAAAGTATTGCATATAAGTTATTTTAGATAATGTATATTAAATAGAAATTGTTTTTTAGGATGAAACAGATATTAACCTACTTTTTGTTTTTTGTAATAATAAGTTCTTTTGCTCAGAAAAAAATAACGGTAGAAGCTATTTATAAAGGAGAGTTTAGCTTGGATTACCTTCAAGAAATACATCATTTAGAAAATGGCGAAGAATTTAGTTATTTTAAATTTGATCGTGCAAATGAAGACACAAAAATAGTGGGTAAATCGTATTCGGACCTTACAGAGCGTGTTGTGCTATCGGCATCCGATATTCCCGATTTACCTTATTTCGAGATTTATGAATTTAGTCCAGACGAATCTAGGGTTTTACTAGGCTTAGAGGTTAAAAAGCGTTATCGATACACCTCTTCGGCAATTTACTATATCTACGATTTTAAGACTAAACAATTACTTCCTGTAAATGCTAAAGCTATTTTTAATCCTACATTTTCTCCAGACGGGAATAAGTTAGGCTATGTGTTAGAGAATAATTTATATGTTTTAGATATAAACACTAAAAAAACAGTAGCAGTAACCACAGATGGTAAAGCTAATAGTATTATTAATGGTTTAGCAGATTGGGTTTACGAAGAAGAGTTCGAAGTTATAGAGGCCTTTTGTTGGAATCCCAGTAGTACACATATTGCTTACCTAAAGTTTGACGAGTCTAAGGTAAAGAAGTATTCCATGTCTTTATATGGTAGCGATAATTATCCCATTTACGAAACCTTTAAGTACCCCAAAGCAGGAGAAGCCAATAGTACAGTTACGGTACAGTTGTACTCGTTAGAAGATAATAACTCTAGAGAAGTTTTATTAAAAAAAGATCCAGAAGCATATATTCCAAGAATACAATGGACTACAGACTTTAGTTTGTTAACTGTTCAGACTTTAAACAGAAAGCAAAACAAGCTCCAAATCTATAGCATAGATGCCAAAGGAGCAGTAAACGATATTGTGTATACCGAAACGGATAAGGCTTATGTAGAAATAACAGACGATCTTACTTTTTTACCAGATCATAGTTTTATAAAAACTAACGAAAATAGTGGTTTTAGACATTTGTATCATTACTCCTCCAAGGGAGAATTAATAAATCAAATAACGGCGGGTAGTTGGGAGGTTACTCATTTTTACGGAATTAGAGATAATGTGCTCTACTACCAAAGTACCGAAGATGGTAACACAGAGCGGCATATATATAGTATAACACTAACTGGAAATAAAAAAAAGAAGCTTACTAAGGTTAATGGAACCCATAGCGCAGATTTTAATAAGGACTATTCGTTATTTATAGATGAATTCTCTTCCAAAGAAACCCCGTTAAGCTATACCGTTAAAAAATCTACTACAGGAAAAACTATAAAAACACTACTGTCTAATAATAGTATAAAGAAAAAATTAGAGAACTATAGCCTATCAAATAAGAAGTTGGGGATAACTACAGTAAATAGTGAAGAGCTTAATTACTGGATTCTAAAACCTAAAGATTTTGATCCTTCTAAAAAATATCCCTTATTATTATATCAGTACGGAGGGCCAGGATCGCAAACCGTGGCTAATAAATGGAATACTTATAACGACTATTGGCATCAACTATTAGCTAGTAAAGGATATATTATTGCTTGTGTAGACGGAAAAGGAACAGGATTTAAGGGGCGCGATTTTAAAAAACAGACACAAGGGCAATTAGGAAAATTAGAAGCCGCAGATCAGATTTCTTTCGCAAAAAAATTAGCAAAAGAACCCTATATAGATGCCTCTAGAATAGGAATCTGGGGATGGAGCTATGGAGGATTTAATGCCTTAAATGTTATTTTAAAAGGGAGTACTACTTTTAAAACAGCCATTGCTGTAGCGCCAGTTACCCATTGGAAATTTTACGACAGTATTTATACCGAACGCTTTTTAGGAAAACCACAAGATAACGAAGAAGGCTACAATCAAAACTCGCCCATAGAATTTGCTGCTAACCTAAAAGGCAATGTATTACTAGTACATGGTACGGCAGACGATAACGTGCACCTACAAAATACACTAGCTATGGTTAATGCCTTCACAATGGCCAACAAACAATTCGACCTAGCCTTGTACACCGATAGGGATCATGGTATTTATGGAGGGGTAACTAGAGAGCAATTGTTTAGAAAGCTTACTAACTATATATTGGAGAAGTTGTAGTTTTATGTTAATGGGGGATTCTTATAGAATAGCTATGTTTGTTGTCTATAACAGTTCTACGGCATAATTTGGGTTTATAAAAATTAACATCGAAAATAATGAAGAGGAAGTTTTTATTGCATATTCTATTGTTAGTACTATCGATGTCTTGTTTAGCGCAGAAATGGGGTACAAAGGAGTATATCGAAAAGTATAATTATAAAGAAGTTATAGGGGAATATATAAAAAGTGAAGGAGGAGAAATACCCGATAAGTATGCTATGTATCCTAATGGAAAAAAAGGAATTAATAGTGTAATTTCAAAGAAAATAAAAATTCCCCTAAAAGTTATTAAAAATAAACTTGGCGGAATAGTAATCTTAAAGTATGTGGTAGATGAAGAGGGTTATGTAACCGATATAGAAGTAGAGAAAAGCGCAAATAAGTATATAGATAAAGCTGCTGTTAAGTCTTTAAAGTCAATGAAAAGATGGATTCCAGCTAAAGTTGCTAATAAAAATGTAAGAATTGGATACAAACATCCATTTAGGTTTAATTTTTAGTAACGTTAACAAGTATTAGGTGTAAATGCCAAATTTTATTTTGGAAATCTAGGAAAAAAGACAACTATTTATTGGGATAACTTAAGTTGTTTTTGTATGGGCTTATAAAATAAGTTTGTTTAAAAATACAGCTGGTAATAAACAATGTTTATTACCAGCTGTATTTTTAAATTACGCCTGTGGTAATTTAAGATTAAAGAAAGAAAAACCTATCTAGAAGTTCCAAAAATTTGGGTCCATCGTCTATTCGATTCACCTAACCCCATTTCGGTTACATTAGGATTTAGGATATTGTTTCGGTGTCCTTCG
>CALGNG010000037.1 GCA_937958735.1 uncultured Aquimarina sp.
TGCGTAATACCGTTTACCAAATAGTTTTTAAACCAAATGGTATCCTTTACAGTATAAAAAGGCTTATCGGTATGTATATAGGTTTTTTCAGGAAAACGTTTTAGCTCGTTTAACCGTAATTTAGTAATATAGGTATCCATTGGACCTAGAACGGCAAATCCAAAGATAAAAACCACCAAACAAAATAGTGCAATTTTTATATATTTCATGTAATCTACTTTTTGAGCGAAAATATTATAGCTGCAAGATAATACATACTTATATAAAAATTTAAGTAAATATTAAAACAAATTGGTCTATACATTCTGGTAACTATTGTATTTTTAGTGAAAGCTTTAACATGAAATCGTCTTTCCTTTTTTCTCTTCTCTTTTCTACATTTTCGGCACTTACCATAAGTTGTCAAAACAATCCTATTGCCAAGCCTAAAACAAGAACTATTTCTGCCCAATTTAATTCTTATTGGTATAACGGTACGGCAGAAATATCCACTTATAAGCTTCTCCAAAATAGGTATGGAGAATTGCGAGAAGGCCAGGCTTCTTTAATATTTGTTACCGAAAATTTCTTAAAAAAGGAACAGGTTAAAGCGAATAATAGCAAAAAAGATAATATTCCCGTCTTAAAACTAAACAGTACCAAAAAGTTTAATACGGGCATCTACCCATATAGTATTATGCAAAGTGTGTTTTCTCCTGTAAAAACCACTTCTTTTCCTATAAAAGCAACTGCCAGTATACAAGAATGGTGTGGACAGACTTTTATACAACTAAACCATCGTAAACAATTCGAAGTACAATCTTACACTTACTTTGCTTCCGAAGGGGATCAAAAGATAAATTTGGATCCATTACTTACCGAAAATGAATTGTGGAATTTAATTCGCCTAAGCGGAACTAAAGAATTACCTATTGGAGAGTTTAAAATACTCCCTTCTCTAGAAGCAATACGTCTAAAACACCTTAGCCTAAAAAGCTATGCTGCCATAGGAACTCTACAAAAGGGAAATATAAACATCTACACACTTAATCTGCCCGAGCTAAAACGTACTTTAACGATTAGTTTTCAATCTAAATTTCCGTTTATTATAGAAAATTGGTCCGAAACTATAGGGAATCATCCCGCTACTAAAGCTACCAGAATTACTACTAAAAAACTTGCTTATTGGCAATTAAACGGAAATAAAGACGAAGTATTTAGAAAAGAGTTGGGTTTAAAATAGAAATCTCAAAATTAGTATCTTTAGAACTTCTAAAAGAATAGTTATACACACTAATAATTTATGGTTTACCTATTTTAAAATCTACCACTATTGAATACCTTGGATTCCTTACCTAAAAACACACAACTTATTTTATTTGATGGCGTTTGCAATCTTTGTAATGGGGCTATCCAGTTTATTATAAAAAAAGATACCAAAGGAATTTTTAGGTTTGCTTCTTTACAAAGCCCGCTAGGAAAACAGCTTATGGCAGAACGGGGAATTGATCCTAAAACTACCGAGTCTATTATTTTAATAGATCCTAATGTGGCCTATTATGTAAAATCTACAGCAGCCTTAAAAATAGCAAAACAGTTTAATGGTCTATATTCGGTACTAAGTATTTTTCTTATTCTACCCGAAAAACTTCGAGATCTAGTCTACGATTTTATAGCACGCAACCGCTATAAATGGTTTGGAAAAAAAGAGAGTTGTATGATTCCCTCTACAGAGTTAAAGGCTCTTTTTTTAGAAGATTAATATTCTATATATTTAGCATCCTTCTATATACTTTTCTAATTATAGTTTCCTCTAATTTTATATCTGGTTTTATTTTTTTCTCCTACCTTTATTAGTAGGTCTACTTTTAATTAATCTTATTTCGTCTGTTTTTAGTATTGAAATAAGTCTCTCATTAAGAAAGGAACATACTCCTAAGCTAGTACTAAATACTTTACTATAGCTATTGCAACCTCCTAATTATCTGGCTTTAGACAAAAGATATAGTCTACTCTTCTGTAAGGGTGCTCCCTCCTATTCTCTAAAAAAATAAGTAATTTTTATATTGCTTTTTTAATGTTGGAGAGGGTTTATCTAAAAACTTAGCATTTATTTCTCCTATCTTTTCCAAAATAGAAGTTATTAATTTTAAAATAGTAGCTGTAATATTATAGAAAGGGTTGGTTATGATAGTGCATAACCAACCCTTTTTTATTTTAAAAAGCATAAATCCTTTTTTAGGCTAGAATAAAGAACTTGTTTTTCCTATTTAGCTACATGTACTGTCTGTGTAGGAAATGCAAATTCTAATTTTGCTGCTTCAAAACGTTTTAGAATTTCTAAATTTATAGTGTTTTGCGTCATGGCTATACTTGCTTCTTTACGGATGTAATAGATAAAAGTAATTCCTAAAGAAAAGTCTCCAAATGCTCCAAAGAAAATTACAGGCTCGTCGGTTACTAAATCTTGATAATCTGCTACAATTTGATTAAGAATACGCATTGCTTCTTCCATCCCTTCCGAAGTAGTGTCGTAGGTAAGTCCTAATTGCAGTACAATTTTACGGGTACGCTCTAGAGCTATATTTTCCACACTATTGTGTATAAACTTAGCATTAGGTATAGTTACTAGCGTCCCGCCAAGGGTTCTAATACGAGAGCGTCTAATGCCTATTTCTTCTACCGTTCCATCAAAACCATCTATCCTAATACGGTCTTGTACCATAAATGGCTTATCTGTAAATACAGAGATTCCTCCAAAAATATTTTCGATATAATCTTTGGCTGCTAAAGCAAAAGCTAAACC
>CALGNG010000038.1 GCA_937958735.1 uncultured Aquimarina sp.
TTTTATATTTTTTGCTACAATCTCTACTCCATCAATTGCCGCCGAGGCATGGGGACTCATGGGAGTATTTAGACTAAAAGCATTAGGATAATAATTGGTTTTAGAATTTAAAACTAGTGTTTTTACTTTATCTGTATCAGAAAAATCTAAATCTCCTGCTTGTATGGGTTTCCAATAATCTGCCTGTAAGGCTTCAGTAATAATAGCCGCAGCTATTGTCTTCCCAACTTCAGTTCCTATTCCGCTAATAAAATAACGCTGCATAGAAGTATGTTTTTTGATGTTTTACTAAACAAATTTAAACCATAAGCGATTTGGAAACTAACTTTAATACACTTTCTATTTCTAAAAAAGTATTGTATGTATGCAAGCAAAAACGCAAACGTTCTTTACCTATTGGAACTGTTGGGGAAAGTATTGGCTTTATACTAAACCCTTTATCTTGGATAAGTAAAGCTGTTTTTTTAACCCTATCCACTCCACTAATAACACAACAGTGTATGGCAGAGTTACTGGGTATGAAATAATGGATTAGATTAAATTCTTTAATTTTTAAATTAAAAAAAGCAATGTTTTTTTGCAACCTTAGAATGGCTTCTTTTTCTGTAGACAACATTTGATACCCGCCTAAAATACTAGCAATAGCATGGGCTGGTAAGGCTGTAGTATATATAAAACTTCTCGAAAAATTAATAAGATATTCTCTTAAGGCCAAAGAGCCTAAAATGGCAGCACCATGACTACCTAAACCTTTTCCAAAAGTAACAATTTGTGCAAAAACACGATCTTGGATGTTTAACTGTTGTACCAATCCCCCACCTTGTTCGCCAAAAACACCCAAGGCATGCGCCTCGTCTAAGATTAAATACAAATTATTTCTTACACAATAATCTACTAAAACTACTAAATTGGGACTATCCCCATCCATAGAGAATACAGACTCTGTTACTACATATACCGCCCCTGTATTTTGTGCTTTCCAACGAGTAACTTTAGCCTCTAAATCTATAAAATTATTATGTTTAAAATTAAGATTCTGCGCCAAACCCATACGTAATCCATCTCTAATAGAAGCATGGATTAATTCGTCATAAAAAACAATATCCCCTCTTTGTGGTACACAAGAAAAAAAACCAATATTCGCATTGTATCCAGAGTTAAAGACTAAAGCCGCCTCTTGTCCATGAAAATCTGCAATTTTACCTTCGGCCAAATCATACAACTTAGAATTGCCAGAAAGCAATCTAGAACCCGTAGCTCCGTTTTTAATAATTCCATCTAAAAATGGATTTATATATTTTTCAAATTCGGGGTGTTGTGCAAAACCTAAATAATCGTTTGAAGAAAAATCGATGTTACTTTCTTCCAAAGAAAGTTCTCTAAAAGCATTTTTTGCCTTTCTAGTAGCTATTTTAGCCTGTAAAGATTTAGGTAAAGATTTCAATTAATTACCTTAGAGTTATAGTACTTCATAACTAAACCTAAACTCGCCATCTGTAACCATAACCGTTTTTCCTGTAGAAGCACCACCTACTGTTTCGTTTAAAGTTAAGTTAAATGTACCCGCAACAATTCCTTGAGTAGTGTCTATTTGTGTAATAGTTAAATTACCACTTACTGGAAAAAATACATTACCCGTACTAACCTTAGATAAATCTACTAAATTAAGACCTGTACTACCTCCTAATCCCGAAGTAATAGACAAATCATTTTCTCCTCTCTTTAAATCTTCTCTATCTATAATTATACTTATACTAAATTTAGCAGCAGTAAAATTACTATCGTCTGCGGTAGTAAACGTCACAAAAGAACTACCTCCTAAATCTATACTGGTAGCCTCATCGTTAACTGTACCACTAAAAAAGTTTACTCTCTCCCCATCTATAGTAGCTACTACAGGAAATTCTCTACTAGGTATGGACTCACCACCAGTAGACCCTTCCTCCAACTCACCTTCTTCTATTATAGGACCAGTTAAGTTACTAGGATCCAATTCTTCTATATCTCCACAACTTAATGCTATAAGTGTAATATATATAAGACCTAAAATCGAAATTATTTTTTTCATATTCATCTATTATTTAACCCACACACCTTTCCACTTTAAGGTAGGGATACTTTGTAAAGCATTTTCGTTAATGGTGTTTTCTCTAAAAACAAATTTTTTGTCATAGAGTTTATTCTCTAAAAAATAGGTTACACTAAATTCATTCTTAAAAGAAAGAATAGCCTCTAACATTAGTTCTATTTTTATATTATCGTTAGCGGCTACGGTTCCTAACATGTGTCTAAATTTAGATGTTTTCTTTTCTGTACTAAACCCTTGTGTTACGACCATTACCGCTTCTATTGGTCTATTATTTTCGTTTATGATATATGCATTCCAATCGTCCATTTCATATTCTTCGTTCCATTCCTTTACGACTGCAATAGAAACATTTTCTACTATTGGAAATTCAATATCTTTTTTCATTCTAATTAATATAGGCACTATTTTATTAAACCACTAAGTCTGTCTTTTTATTCTACTTACTAGACTCTTTAACTAACATAATATAAGGACAAATCTCGCCAAAAAAACAGAGGTTTTAAAAGGAATAGACAAAAAATTAATTATCCTCTCAAACAACTAATAATAAACACCTTAAATACACTTGTTGTTTTAAATTCGATATCTTACACCTTCTATAATAGTAATATGCTTCCTAAACGGACAAAATATTTGTAAGTCTTCTATTATTAAAAAAAGATTACTGTTATAATTATAATGTTTTCGTTTAAAAAACGCTTTCTTAGAAAAAAAAAGGCATCAAATTTTATTATTCGTCTAAAAAAAGCTAAAACCTACAACTATATCTTAAATGTCTACTTTCAAAAACTAACGAATTTGCAAGAAACGATTATATTTGCGAATAAGAAAATCAACCTAAAATTTTACGTAAAAACGTATTTACTTATGAAAACCATTAGCGATTTTAATTTTGAAAATAAAAAAGCCTTAATTCGTGTAGACTTTAACGTACCGTTAAACGAGAAGCTTGAGGTAACAGATACTACCCGTATCGAAGCTGCAAAACCTACTATTATTAAGATTTTAGAAGATGGAGGTAGTGCTATTTTAATGTC
>CALGNG010000039.1 GCA_937958735.1 uncultured Aquimarina sp.
CTAGCTATTATACTAAGTTATAATGCCTATGGTAACGATACCTATACCGAAAATTTAGGCTTTGTCTTTTTAGAATATTTAATTGTTATTAGTGTGTTATGCTACGAATTGTACCATCAAAAAAAAGCACTTAAATAAATAATCAAAAATATATCATCATTTTCTTCAATACCTATTGTTATTTTAAAAATAAACATTATTTTTGCATTCCGAAATTAGAAAAGATTCAGCGTTATGAAACAAGGTATACATCCAGAAAATTATAGATTAGTAGCATTTAAAGACATGTCTAACGACGATATTTTTATTACCAAATCTACTACAAACTCAAAAGAAACTATCGAAGTTGATGGTGTTGAGTATCCAGTTGTAAAAATGGAAATCTCAAGAACTTCTCACCCTTTTTATACTGGGAAGTCTAAACTTATTGATACGGCTGGTCGTATTGATAAATTCAAAAACAAATACGCAAAGTTTAAAAAGTAATCTAGTAATTACTTTAGATTGTATTTTACAATCTAATAAACTAAAATACATAAGCCCCTTTTGTAATAAATTTACAGAAGGGGTTTCTTTTGTTACTTACAACACACCTAGCCCCTATACCTCTTTATCTCTCTATAGGCAAAATCAACTTCCGTAAAGTATAGCACCATCGCTTGTAATCAACTTCGAAAACAAACCATTAATTAGTCTTTATTATTTCGCAATACACTGTAAATAAGCACTGTTTCAACATTTATCTCCTACTTTTTATCCAAAATAGCTACATTTATAAACACATAACTATTGCTACCTCTTAATACAATAATTATACACCATTAACCCAACACATTTAAAATGGAACCTAAATCTTATCTAAAAATTATAAAACCATTTTTTTTACTAATTTCCAGCTTACTATTCTCTTGCCACAAAGCCCCCCAACAAAAAAATGTTTTATTTATTCTTGCCGATGATTTTGGATACTATGACATGAGCTTTCGCGGAAGCAAATTATACGAAACTCCCAATATAGATAAATTAGCAAAAGCAAGTATGGTTTTTAATAACGGCTATGCTGCCTCCCAAATATGTAGCCCATCGCGGGCTAGTATTCTAACAGGAAAATCTCCTGCAAGACATGGTATAACCGACTGGATTGGTGTTCCAACAGGAGCAGATTGGCGTAAAAAAAACAGGCACAGTAAATTACTCCCCCCCAACTATAATAACCACTTACCCCACCAGTATACTACTCTACCAGAAGCTTTAAAACAAAAAGGCTATCAAACCTTTTTTGCTGGAAAATGGCATCTTGGAGGCAAAAATTCTACACCAATAGATCATGGCTTTGATATTAATATAGGGGGCTACGAAGCAGGACACCCCCGTGGAGGGTATTTTTCGCCCTACAAAAATCCACAATTACCCGATCGCAGTAATGGAGAAAACCTTAGCATGCGATTAGCAAAAGAGACTTCTAATTTTATAAAAACACATCAAGACAAAAATTTCTTTGCCTTTCTATCTTTTTATGCCGTACACGGCCCTATAGAAACAACCCACAAAAAATGGAAAAAATACCAGCATAAAGCAACAAAAGTAGGAATTCAAGAAAATGGTTTTAAAATGGGACACTTTTTACCCATTAGACAAAACCAAGACAATCCTATATACGCAGGATTAGTAGAAAGTATGGATAACGCTATAGGCGAAGTCTTAAAAACACTTAAACAAACAGGAGCAGATAAAAATACTATTATAATTTTTACCTCCGATAACGGTGGTGTTGCTTCTGGAGACGCCTTTGCAACTTCCAACCTCCCTCTTAGAGGCGGTAAAGGTTACCAATTCGAAGGAGGTATTAAAGAACCCTTTTTTATAAAAGTACCTTGGCTAAATACTTCTTCCAAACAATCCAATGTACCTGTAATAAACACCGACCTCTACCCTACTATTTTAGATTTAACCGATATACAACTAAAACCTAAAGAGCATACCGACGGCATAAGCCTCTTACCTTTATTAAAAAATAACACCATAGCAGATCGTCCTCTTATATGGCACTACCCCCATTATGGCAATCAAGGAGGAGAACCCTCTTCTATTATTAGGCAAGGAGACTGGAAACTTATTTACTATTACGAAGATGAAAGAAAAGAATTATACAATCTAAAAAACGATATACAAGAAACCATTAACCTATCCACCACCAACCAAACTATTACAAAAAAACTAGAAACTACACTTTTCCAATATTTGAATAATCTAGGAGCTAAGTACCCCACAAAAGACCCACTTTACGATGCCACATTAGAAGCCACACATCTTAACAATATCGCTACAAAAAAACTTGCCGAACTTGAAAAAAAAAGACGCTGGCTATTAAATCCTAATTACAACCCAAAAAACAATTGGTGGGGAAGTAAACAAACCAAAGATTAATTTAATCCTGTTTAAATTAGCAACTACTAATTAAGAGTTATAGATTCGATCTCCACTACATTACTAATTAAGTTTTTAAAACACCAACTTCAAAATCCTACATTAGTCTAGTTTTTTAATCTAATATTTAGTATTATTTTTATTTAAAAATTCAACACAAAACAGCCCTCTCACTCATATTCATTCTAAAAAAATTGTATATTTAATAGTATGACAGAAGCATTTATCGAAGAAGAAAATAAACTAATTGCTCAAGAATATAAAGAGCTCTTACGTATTAGTTACCGATCGCTTACCGACGAGGATAAAAAACTAATTCGTACAGCTTTTGATACCGCGGTAGATGCCCATAAAGAACAAAGGCGCAAAAGTGGCGAAGCCTATATTTTTCATCCTATAGCAGTAGCCAAAATTGTAGCCTCGGAAATAGGTCTAGATGCCACCTCCATAGCCGCTGCTTTGTTACACGATGTGGTAGAAGATACCGATTATACCCTTAACGATTTAGAGCAACTTTTTGGGGAAACCGTAGCCCGTATCGTAGATGGTCTTACCAAAATATCGTTACTAGACAAAGACGAAGAAAAACCCGTATCCCTACAAGCAGAAAATTACCGTAAAATGTTACTTACTCTTAACGACGATGTAAGAGTAATTATCATAAAAATTGCCGACCGTTTACACAACATGCAAACCATGGGATCTATGAGGCTAGATAAGCAAGTAAAAATTGCTTCGGAAACCTTATACATTTACGCCCCACTCGCCCACCGTATTGGACTCTATAACATTAAAAGCGAATTAGAAGATTTAGGTTTAAAATATACCGAACCAGAAGTTTTTGATGACATTCAACAAAAAATAAAAGACAGCAAAGAAGAACAAGATACCTATATCCAAAATTTTGCCTCTACAATTCGTAAAGGTTTAGAAGAAGCCGGTCTACACATTAATATCAAAGGCAGGCCTAAATCTATTTATTCTATACGTAGAAAAATGGTAAAACAACAAGTTAGCTTTGACGAAGTGTACGATAAATTTGCCATTCGTATTATTTACAAATCCGACTTAGCTAACGAAAAATTTATAGCTTGGAAAATCTATAGTATTGTTACCGATTTTTTTAGAGCCAACCCCGTACGAATGCGCGATTGGATATCTAATCCCAAATCTAACGGCTACGAATCCCTGCACACCACTGTAATGGGACCAGAAAACCAATGGATAGAAGTACAAATTCGTAGCGAGCGCATGCACGAAATTGCAGAAAAAGGATATGCAGCCCATTATAAATACAAAAATAATGGAGAAAAAGAAGACCAAAATCTAGAACACTGGTTAGACAAACTTCAAGAAGCCCTTATTAACGAAGAAACCAATGCTGTCGACTTTGTAGAAGAGTTTAAAATGAATCTTTACGCAAAAGAGATTTTTGTTTTTACCCCTAAAGGAGAAATTAAATCCCTTCCCAAAGGCGGAACCGCCTTAGACTTTAGCTTTAGCATACATACAGATATAGGTTTACGCACTAGAGGCGTAAGAGTAAACGGAAAACTAGTCCCTCTTAACTATGTATTAAAAAGCGGAGATCAAGTAGAGATTATTACCTCTAAACAATCCAAACCCACCCAACAATGGCTTAGCTATGTTACCACTGGACGTGCAAGAACTAAAATAAAATCGTCTTTAAATGAAGAACGCAAGCAAATAGCCATTGAAGGAAAAGATATTTTACGTCGTAAGTTAAAATCCCAACGTATTACCCTAAACGAAAAAGCCATAAACGAATTGGTGAAGTTTTGCAAACTAAAAACTAGTAACGATTTATTTTATCGCGTAGGAATAGGCACTATAGATAACAAAATAATTAAAGAATTTACCAATTCTAGAAGCAATACACTTATAAACTTCTTTAAAAATAAAATTCGCAGAAACGGAGAGAATCCTAATATAATTAACGAAGAAATTACCAATAAGTTCGACCTTATTGTTTTTGGAAAAGATGAAGAAAAATTAAATTATAAATTTGCCCCTTGTTGTAAACCCATTCCTGGAGACAATGTCTTTGGCTTTTTAACCATTAACGAAGGCATTAAAGTCCACAAATACAATTGCCCTAATGCTGTCCAATTACAAAGCAACTATGCCTACAGGGTAATGCAAGCCAAATGGATAGATAGCAGCCAGCAAGAGTTTAAAACCAATTTACGCCTTACTGGTATAGACAATATGGGACTTGTAAACAAAGTAACACAAGTTATTTCTAATAACATGAATCTAAATATTTACAGTATTTCTTTTAATAGTAATGGTGGTGTCTTCGAAGGAAAAATTACTGTAGGAGTAAAAAATAAGAATTTTTTATCTACTATTATCCAACGCTTAAATAATATTAAAGGAATTGATAAAATTTATAGAGAATAAGCCAAAACCTATAATACAGATAACCAATACTCTTATCCACCATTTTTACACAGAAAAGTTTTTATATTACTTAATTACTATGGCTGCCTTTATTTTAAATAGAATCTTAGTCAAACTTTAAACTACAATCTCTATTTAAACCGAAAAAATAAATTAACTTTGCCTTTTTATTTCTTGAATGAACACCGAAAATAATACACAAGACGCGCAGGAAATTGTAAAACAAGTTTTTACTAAATTTTTGGAAGAACACAAACACCGCAAAACTCCCGAACGTTATGCCATTTTACAAGAAATTTACGAAAATGAAGAGCATTTCGATATTGAGTCCTTGTATATTAAAATGAAAAACAAAAACTATCGTGTAAGTCGCGCTACACTTTACAACACCATAGAATTACTTATGGATTGTAAATTAGTGCGAAAACATCAGTTTGGTCAAAATTTAGCACAGTACGAAAAGTCTTATTTTGACAGGCAACACGATCACCTTATCCTTACAGAAAATGGAGAAGTGTTGGAATTTTGTGATCCACGAATTCAACAAATCAAAAAAACAATCGAAGAAATTTTTGACGTGACCATAACGAATCATTCGTTATACTTTTACGGCACTAAAAACAATAATAATTAACTAAGGAATGGCGGTAAACTTGCTATTAGGTCTTCAATGGGGAGACGAAGGAAAAGGTAAAATTGTAGATGTATTAACTAACGATTACGACATTATTGCTCGTTTTCAAGGTGGTCCTAATGCTGGGCATACTTTGGAATTTGATGGGCATAAACATGTTTTACATACTATTCCTAGTGGTATTTTCCACAAAACAGCTATTAACTTAGTAGGTAACGGAGTGGTAATAGACCCTGTTATTTTGGTTAAAGAGTTAAAGAACTTGGATAAATTTAATCTTGATTACGCATCAAAATTATTAATTTCTCGTAAAGCGCATTTAATCTTACCAACACATCGTTTATTAGATGCTGCAAGCGAAACGGCTAAAGGAAAAGCTAAGATTGGTTCTACCCTAAAAGGTATTGGGCCAACTTATATGGATAAAACAGGTCGTAACGGTCTTAGAGTTGGCGATTTAGAACTTAGCGACTGGAAAGAACGCTACAGAAGCTTAGCCAACAAGCACGAAGCTATGATCGAG
>CALGNG010000040.1 GCA_937958735.1 uncultured Aquimarina sp.
CATCAATACCTGCTCCATCTACAATTTGCGCCATTGTATAGTCATAAGCCGTAACCATAGAAATCTTTTCTCCATTAGATTTCATTTCTACTAATGTTTTAGTAGTAATACGCTTATAATCGTTTTTTGATACTGACATGCATTTTATATTTATCGTAAAAATAACAATTTATTCAACTCCATAAACTAATATAATAGTTGTAATTCCTTTAAAGAATAATTGTTTAATATATTATTTTCTTCTAGCAAAACAAGTTCTCCATTAGTGGTTATTCCTTGAATAATTCCATTAAAAAAAGTATTACAAAGTGTTTTTTTAAAAGAACTCACTTGATCTTTCCTAAATAAAACCTGCTCGAACCTCTTTTTTAAAACCTTAAAATCTTTAGAAGAATAACTATTAATATTTACTTCTAGCTCTTTCAATACTTCATTTAAAAGCAACTCCAAATCAAACTCTTTTAAAGATTCTTTTTTTAAAGATGTGGCATTAGGCAAATTTGCAAATTCTAATTGATTAACATTAATACCAACACCTATAACACTACCTGTACACACGCCATTTTGGTAATTATTTTCTATAAGAATACCCGCCAACTTTTTTTTGGCTGACAATATGTCGTTAGGCCATTTTATTTTAATTTTTGGGATCTCTAATTTTTCTAATACTAGCTGTATAGATAAAGTAGTAAGTAAATTAATAGTAATAGGATATCTCCATACCTCTTCTAAAACAGGCAAATACACACTAAATGTAAGGTTTTTACCCGATTCGACTTCCCAAGAAGTCCCCATTTGACCACGCCCTTCTGTTTGATTTAATGCCCAAATGCAGGTAGGTTTTGTTATGCTACCACTACGAACAGCTTTTTTTAAGAATACATTTGTAGAGCCTATGGCATCAACTTTGATTATATTTATCACAAATAATAGAGTTATAATTTACAAAGAACGCTTTTAAAGGCAAAAAACAATAACTTTGTTCCCATAAAAAAATTTGAATGTCAAAAGAACACATAGATAATGATTTGTTAATAGCAGAAATCATTAAGGGTATTGAAGAAGTTAAAGGACAAGATATTACTATTCTAGATTTACGAAATATAGAAAATACCGTGTGCGATTATTTCGTGATTTGTAATGGTACTTCTAACACCCAAGTAAATGCAATAGTTGGTTCTATTCAAAAAATTGTAAGTAAAGCCCTAAAAGACAAACCTTGGCATATAGAGGGTACAGACAATGCAGAATGGGTGCTTATGGATTATGTAAATGTAGTGGTTCACATTTTCCAAAAACATATTAGAGAAGAATATGATATAGAAGCACTATGGGGAGATGCTAAAAGCACTATTATTCCTACCAATTATTAAAATAATTTCAAAAAAAATTAATGGCAAATCAACCCAAGAAAACAGATTCCAGTAAACGTCCAAAGTTTAATTCCATCTGGATAATAGCAGTTGTAATTTTAGGATTAGCAGCAATTACTTTCTTTGATTCTGGTATTAACGGAAAAAAAGAAATTTCTCCTTCTGAATTTACCAGCTTTTTAAGAGAGAAAGAAGTTAAAAAAGTAATTATTGTAAATCGCAGAATAGCAAAAGTCTACTTAACACAAGAGGCTAAAATGTTAGATAAACACAAGAAAAAGAGCAGTGCTCCTCTTGTAGAATCTGCCATGTCAAAAGAAGTTTCCGATTATAGATTTGAATTTGGAGATTTACAAAATTTCGAAAATCAAATTAGAAATATTAAACAAGAGTATAATATAAATACTCCTATTTCTTATGCTACCGAATCTAATATATTTGGCGATATTATTGTTGCCATATTACCTATAGCACTGCTTATTGGTGTTTGGATATTTGTAATGCGTAGAATGGGCGGCGGTGCTGGTGGCCCAGGTGGAGGAAGCCAAATTTTTAATATTGGAAAATCTAAAGCAAAACTTTTTGACGAGAAAACGGATGTACAGACTTCTTTTGAAAACGTTGCTGGATTAGAAGGAGCAAAAGAAGAAGTACAAGAAATTGTAGATTTTCTTAAAAATCCCGAAAAATACACCTCTCTAGGAGGAAAAATCCCTAAAGGAGCACTACTAGTTGGACCTCCTGGTACAGGAAAAACACTTTTAGCTAAAGCCGTTGCTGGAGAAGCTAAGGTTCCTTTCTTTTCTTTATCGGGTTCCGATTTTGTAGAAATGTTTGTAGGTGTTGGAGCTTCTCGTGTAAGAGACCTATTTAAACAAGCTAAAGAAAAATCGCCTTCTATTATTTTTATAGATGAAATAGATGCTATTGGTCGTGCAAGGGGTAACAATGCTATGTCGGGTTCTAATGACGAGCGAGAAAACACACTAAACCAACTGTTAACAGAAATGGATGGTTTTGGATCTAATAGTAATGTAATTGTAATTGCGGCAACTAACCGTGCAGATGTATTGGATAAAGCTTTAATGCGTGCAGGACGTTTTGATAGACAAATTTATGTAGACTTACCAGACGTAAGAGAAAGAGAAGAAATCTTCCAAGTACATTTAAAGCCTATAAAAAAGGAAGAAAAATTAGATTTATCTTTTCTATCTAAACAAACCCCAGGCTTCTCTGGTGCCGATATTGCAAATGTCTGTAACGAAGCCGCTTTAATTGCTGCTCGTAAAGGAAAAAAAGCCGTAGGCAAACAAGATTTCTTAGATGCAGTAGATAGAATTGTAGGAGGTTTAGAAAAGAAAAACAAAATTATTACCCCTTCGGAAAAGAAAGCAATTGCCTACCACGAAGCTGGACATGCAACTGTAAGTTGGATGTTAGAACATGCTGCACCATTAGTTAAAGTTACTATTGTACCCCGTGGACAATCTTTAGGAGCTGCTTGGTATTTACCAGAAGAAAGACAAATTGTGCGCCCTAACCAAATGTTAGACGAAATGTGTGCTACCCTTGGTGGGCGTGCTGCAGAAAAAGTTATTTTTAACGAAATCTCTACAGGAGCATTAAGTGATCTAGAAAAAGTAACTAAACAAGCAAGAGCAATGGTTACTGTTTATGGATTAAATGACAAAATAGGTAATCTTACCTATTACGATTCCAGTGGACAGAACGAGTATAACTTTAATAAACCTTATAGCGAAGAAACTGCTAAACTAATAGATAAAGAAATTTCTATTATTATAGAAGAGCAATACCAACGTGCTATAAAATTATTAGAAGACAACAAAGACAAGTTATCCGAATTAGCAGAAGTACTACTTGAAAAAGAAGTTATTTTTAAAGATAATTTAGAAAAAATATTTGGGAAAAGGCCTTACGAAAAAGAAGATAACGCCTTACCTGTTGATTCTGATTCTTCTAACAAAGAAGACGCTTAGTAATATAAAATTATAGTAGATTTTAATCTACTTTTACGTAACTTAGGGGTTAATTTGAAAAAATTGGCCCCTTTATTTTTATGAATTTGTTTAAAAAATTATTTGCGAGAGGAAACGCATCATCACAAGACAATCTTGAAGATGCAACTGGCAAATACATGCCCAAAGATGATGTGCCTGTTGACGAGCAATTTATGCTTATGTTTACAGAAAAAGGTGGTAAATTTCTATATTGCGATAACATGGAAGAAGCCCACGAATCGTTCCATCATATTTTAAATGAAAATAAATGGCAGCAAACAGAAGTATGTTGCTTACAAGATAGCGTAAAAGCAAACTTTTCAGATTTTAATTTAAGCTTTTCTAATAAAAACACTGCTAAATTTTATCTTTCTAATTGCGAGTATCTAATATCTAGTATTGGTGGCATTTTAGTTTCTTCTAACCAATTAAAAGAAAAGAAACTTTTTGAACTTCCAGATAATTTAGTAATTATAGCATACACTAGTCAATTAATCCGAGATATTAGTGAAGGCCTACAAGGTATTAAAAATAAAACAGGTATGATTCCTACCAACATCACAACAATACAACACTTCGAAAACAAAAAAGAGAGTGACGATTTTATGAGTTATGGTAGCACCACTAAAAATGTATATTTATTACTTGTAGAAGATTTATAACATGAGTGAATTTTATAAAAGGCTACTTTCGGGTATCGTATACGTAGCCTTATTAATTTTTGGAATACTATTTCATCAATACGCTTTTTTAAGCATTATCCTATGCTTTTCTTTAATATGCCTATGGGAGTTCCAAAAACTTATCCATTTAAAAAGCTACCCACTTTTTGCCTTACCTGTAATTATTATACTAGCCTACCATATCTATTCGATACCCAAAGAGTTTACATGGATAGCACTTGGCATTACGGTAATTACTCAACTTATTTTGTTGTATGATCTTATATACATAAGAATTATTCCTATGTTTGAAAAGAAAAAATATATAGTTAGTATTTTTTATCTAATTTTTAATTTTGTCTTTCTAAGTCTAATTCCATTTAGTGTAACCAATAACTACCAGCCTATTTTTATACTAGGAATGTTTATACTTATTTGGGTAAACGACTCCTTTGCCTACCTTACTGGAAGAAAATTTGGAAAACATAAACTATACTCCCGCATTTCTCCTAAAAAAACTATAGAAGGTTTTGTTGGAGGTCTTATTTTTGGAATGTTAGCCAGTATAATTTTAGCCCAATTTTCCAACGAATTAAGCTTACTACAATGGGTCTTATACGGCTTTATTGTTGGTTTCTTTGGCACTATTGGAGATCTTATTCAATCCAAATTTAAAAGGCAAGCAGGGGTAAAAGATAGCGGAACTATAATGCCTGGACATGGAGGCATATTTGATCGCTTAGATAGTGTGTTATATGCCAGCCCTTTTGTATTTTTGTATCTACAAATAATTAACTATGTTTCATAAAGAAGGTTACAAAATAATTTCCATAACATTAATAGCAGTAATTGCAGGTCTGTTACTAACTTATTTTCTTATACCCTATCTGTACTTACAAGTAGCCTTATATGCTGTATTCGCTTTCTTTCTAATTATTATACTTCAATTTTTTAGAAACCCTAAACGTAATACCGTATCTAATAACAAACACATATTATCTCCTGTAGACGGGAAAGTAGTTGTAATAGAAGAAGTTTTTGAAAAAGAATATTACAAAGAAAATAGAATACAAGTT
>CALGNG010000041.1 GCA_937958735.1 uncultured Aquimarina sp.
CCAGTAACGGGCTCTCCTTTATAAAGAACCTCTCCTTCGTCTGGAAATTCTAATCCAGAAATTAGTTTTACTAAAGTGGTTTTCCCACTACCAGAGAATCCTACAATAGCAATAAATTCCCCTTCTTCTACCTTTAAATTTATATTCTTTAATATCTCGACGCGGTTTTCACCAGTGCCATAAGATTTCGATACATTTTTTAATTCAATATGTGCCATAATTTTTTAGTTGATGGTTATTTGTTGTCCATTGTTAGTTGCAGCTAAAAAACCGCTCCTAACAACTACCAACTAAAAACGTTTTACGCCTCTGTGAAAGTCATTAACTTTTGAACCGAAAACATAAGTCGATCCAATAAAAATCCAATACCACCAATAACAAACATGGCTGCAATAATTTTGGCATTAGAGTCGTTAGCTCCATTTTGAAATTCTTCCCAAACAAAAGTTCCTAATCCAGGGCTTTGGGATAATAATTCTATAGCAATAAGTACCATCCAAGCTACCGAAACGGTAATACGCAATCCTGTAAATATTAACGGAAAGGCAGAGGGTAATACAATTTTAAATACTTTTTGACCTACACTTAGGTTTAACACCTTTGCTACATTTATAAAATCGTTATCTACACTAGAAACCCCTAAAGTAGTATTAACTAAAGTTGCCCACATAGCACATAAACCTACAGCTATAAAAGATATAATAAAGGACACATCTCCGTCGTAGGTAAGTGTTAATGTTTTTACAATCATATACACCAATAAAAACCACACTACTGGAGATACGGGTTTAAAAATTTGTATTAACCAGTTTACCGAAGATCTTAAAGTTTCGCTAAGTCCTAACACCATACCAATAGGTACTGCTAGTAATAATGCTAAAATAAAACCTGCAAAAACAGTTTTTAAACTTGTTATAATTTGATCTACAAACGATGGTCTTCCTGTATAGGTAATTGCTTTTAATCCTTGTGCTTCTCGCTTTTCGTTAGTTTTAGCTACTTTTTCTAAAAAAGCGATTTTCTTAGCACTAATTTTTTTATGATCTGCAATAAGGCTATTAAAAGCCGTTACTACAGAACTTGGGGATGGTAAAGAGTTTATAGAACTCTCTCCAGCTTCTATTCTTTTTAACTCTGCCGTTATACCTGCTTCGCCTCCAGATGTACGAGCTGTTTCTATTTTAAAATCACGCTCTATATTATATAATTTTTGTGCTCCTAAATGCCATAACAACAAGAACAACAAAATAGATACTATTGGTAATATTACTTTTCTAAATAATTCGGTAAGATTCTTTTTTACATCTTCTCCAACAGCCAAGCGTATTACTGGCTCAAAGAAACTTAATCCGATAAATTTTAATATACTGATTGATTTATCTTTCATAATCGTTATATTTTAGGGAATAACGTATTGATTTAATTACACTATTAATTTTAATCTTTTTTTAATTCTTAAGATAGACGTGTTGCTTTTTAAAGAAAATGAGGAGTATATTTCAACCCCTCAATTCCCGTGTTAAAAAAATTCAACACTCCCTAAATTATTTATCCTTGTTCCCTATTTGGAAACTATTGATATATCCTATTGGATCTTTTCCGTCAAACTTGTTTCCATCTATAAACTCTGTAGTAGCTGGCTTGTAACCATCTGTTGCAGGAATATCTGTTGCAGGAATTTTACCTTCTGCTACTAACAATGCTGCTGCTTTTTTCCAGATTTCTGGCTTGTAAATTTCTTTTGCTTTACTAGCATACCAATCTGCAGATTTAGCATCTGGAATTTGACCCCAACGACGCATTTGAGTTAAAAACCATACAGCATCCGAGTAGAATGGATACGTTGCATTGTAGCGGTAAAACACATTAAAGTCTGGCATAGAACGCTTATCTCCTTTTTCAAACTCAAACGTACCCGTCATAGAATTTGCTAATACATTAACTGGTGCTCCTACATATTCTGAACGAGATAAGATCTCTACTGCTTCTTGTCTGTTACCTGGAGTATCTAACCACTTCCCTGCTCTTATTAAAGCTTTTGTTATAGCTACAGTAGTATTTGGATACTTTTCTGTAAATTCTTTGGTTAACACAAATACTTTTTCCGGATTGTTTTTCCAAATATCATAATTAGTAGTTACAGGAACTCCAATACCTTTAAATACAGCTTGCTGGTTCCATGGTTCTCCTACACAGTATCCAAAAATAGTTCCTGCTTCTAATGTTGCTGGCATTTGTGGCGGTGGTGTAACCGATAATAACACATCTGCATCTACTTGACCTTGAATATTAGCTTTTGTATACATACCTGGATTAATACCTGCTGCAGCTAACCAATAACGAATTTCGTAGTTGTGTGTAGATACAGGAAATACCATACCCATTTTAAAGGCTTTACCTTCTTTTTTATACTCTGCAATAACAGGTTTTAAAGGCTCTGCCGATATAGGATGAATTGGCTTACCGTTAGCGTCTTTTTTTACATTTGGCTTCATTTTTGCCCAAACATCATTAGATACTGTTATACCATTACCATTTAAATCCATCGAGTATGGAGTTACCAACTCTGCTTGGCGTCCAAAACCTGCTTGTGCAGCAATAGGCTGACCTGCCAACATATGGGATCCATCTAATTGACCATCTATTACACGATCCAAAATATTTTTCCAGTTAGATTGTGCTTCTACCGACACAAAAAGACCTTCATCTTCGAAAAAGCCTTTTTCTTTAGCTATAGCTAAAGGTGCCATATCTGTTAATTTAATAAAACCAAACTTTAATTGTGGCTTTTCTATCTCTAATGCCTGCCCTACTGATGCAGCTTCTTTTTCTACCGCTGGAGCTTCTTTCTTTTTTCCTCCACAAGAAACTAAGATCGAAGCAAATGCTAGAGCTGTAATTTTTAAAAACTTATTTTTCATAGTACTTAGATTGATTTATTCTTTCCGACACGACAAATATAAGTATTAATTACGTATAAATACTTAGTTATTTTATTTTTATACTTAGTTATTTTATTTTTTTACTTAGTTGTTTAAGTAAAATACTACAAAACAAATATTTAAATTCTTTTAAAGGAAATAAAAAGCCGATAAAATACTTAAAAAAACGATATAGTGACTTTTTAAAGTAAAAAATAACCTACAAATATTTTTTCATAACTAAGTATTACTTAGTTTTGTAGCTATATATAGATAGGTATAAAACAAAAAAAACATTGATTATGAAAAAACACTCCCAACTAATCGCATTTACAGTACTTATATTAATGAATCTTAACATATTTGCTCAAAACAAAAATTTTGGAAAAATTAGTTACAAAAAAGCTACTAACATTTCTGGCAAGCAACGAATGCTATCTCAAAGGATTGCCAAGGTCTGCTTACTAAAACTAGCTGGAGCTACAGGGTCGGAACTTAATAAGGAATACAATTCTAGTTTACAATTATTCGAAAGAAACCTAAGTATATTAGAAACCAATGCGAGATCAAGCTCTGCAAAAGTTAAAACGCTAATTAGAAAAGAAAACAACCAATTTCTAAAATTTAAAAACATTCTAACAAAAAGATCTCTACAAAACGTAAACCTTGTAATGCAAACCTCTAACGAATTACTAAAAGTATGCCACTCCCTAGTATTAGCCATAGAAGAAGATTCTAAATACAATAAAGAATTTTTAAATGAAATTTCTACCGAACAAAATAAAGTAGCTATAGTAAATACCTCTGGAAAACAAAGAATGCTTTCTCAAAGATTATGTCTTTATTACACTGCTTGCAGATTATACCGCAAAGAAAAACTAAACTACAAAGGGGTTTGTGAGCAAGTAGAAACTATTTATAGTGAAATGAATAATTCTTTAAATATGCTTTTAATAAGCGACTTGAACACTTTTACTATAGAAGAAAATATAGGAAAGATACTTAGCTTGTTTAAAAATATAGAAAAAAACAAAAGAGATTTCATAAACAATAAACTACCCTTAGTAGACATTATGAATACCACCAACCAAATTACCAATACCTACAATATAATTACAGGACAATACACCTCTTTATAAAACAAAAAAATACTTGCTTCTAAAACCGAAGTAAATTTATACCCTAATTGGAATCTACAAACTACTATTTAAACTAAACTTACTACAAAAAAACTTCCTTACCAAAGAGACTAAAAGTTTCTTCGATAAGGAAGTTTTTTTTATACACATACACGAGTATGTTAAAAAAATTAAGTTAATTTTTTACCCCTCGACAAACACCACTTATAAGCACCATAAAAAAAACCTATTAAAGCTTTATTAATCACTTACCTTTTAGTAGTTTTTCAATAAAGATCACTTCCAACAAAGCCATCAATTAACCCATAAAAATTAAACAAATACGCTTTTAAACGACAAAAACAACCTTTAATCGGTTTTTTTTAGTGTTAAAATAGTAAGGATCATTGGATACAAACGACATAGAAGGTATATTTGATTAAATCAATCCCCCTAAAACAAATGCTCTCTACTCAAAAACACCTCTTACTAACCTGCTTTTTCCTAATATCCACATTATTTGGATTTGCAAATACTAATCACGATCTCGTTAATATTGCCAACGAGCAAAGGATACTTTCCCAAAGAATCGCAAAATCTTATTTACTTCTCGCTTACGGAGCTAATTTATACGAAATTAAAAGCAACTTAACTACTAGTATTTCCAAATTTGAAAGCAATTTAAGCACACTACGGTCTCAAGTACCTACTCACTTTACCTCTGTAGCCGTAAACACCATAAATAAAGAAGCCATCGTATGGCACAACCTAAAAGTAAACGTTGAAAAAGAACCTAATAGCAGCAATCT
Source organism: uncultured Aquimarina sp. (assembly GCA_937958735.1). GTDB lineage: Bacteria > Bacteroidota > Bacteroidia > Flavobacteriales > Flavobacteriaceae > Aquimarina. The sequence continues at coordinate 4,849 of CALGNG010000041.1, forward strand.
AAATAGAGTGGTAGAATTAGCTAATTCGTTACTTAAAAAATCCCATTTAGCGTATACCGCCTTAAAAACAGAAGCAACTATTAGCTCTAGAAATACTGTGGATACTAATATTAAAGATCTACTTCTACTAAGTGGTAAACAAGAAATCTTATCCGAGCGTCTATGCTTATACTTTGTTGCACAAAAAATAAATGTAATTTCAGAAAAACCAAATCCTAAAATTTTGGGAACTCTTAGGTATGTAGTAGAAAAATTAGATCGCCAATTAATTATCTTATTGGAAACAAATGTAAACAGTAGTGATACTAAAACAATAATAGATAATGCTTTAATTTCTTTTGAAGACATCCGAACTAACAAAACCGATTTTTTAGACGGGAAACCTTCTATGAATACAATTTACAGAACAACTAAAGAGTTAAACAAACTATTTAAAGCATTAACATTAGAATATAATAAATTAGCTACTTTATAAGTATTTTACCCTTATTATTTATATAACAAAGAAGAGGAGTTACTTTAAAAGTAACTCCTCTTCTTTGTTATATAAGCTTTTCTAAGTAGAATTGGCTTCTATTATTATATACAAAATCTAACAAATACCCTATCGCTGTTATCCAGCACACACTAACATTATTCTAACTCCCCCTATCTTAATCTTGAGATAGGGAACAGTCTAAAAAATTACACCAATTTTTTAGACGCCATATGGGTGCTAACAAATAACTTTACTTAGATTAAGCCAAATTTCTTAGCCTTATTACTTAAGTCTAAAATATTTTTAACATTTAGTTTCTTCATTAAATTAAAACGATGCACTTCTGTAGTTCTTTTACTTATACCAAGCGCCTCCGCTATTTCTCTATTACTAAATCCTGCAACGGCTTTTTCTAATATTTGCAACTCCCTTTTAGTTAAATTATAATTGGCCGTAGTATCAATATCCTTATCTAGAACCACTTCGTTGGTTACCATTTTTGGAGTAATCCCAGGACTACCTCCTCCAGACATTAAACTATTTACAAGTATAGAAGACACATCTCCGCTATAATACTTACCTCCGTCTTTCACAGTTTGGATCGCCTTTAAAAACTCTTCCTTACCTGCGTCTTTTAACAAATAACCATGCGCCCCTGCTTGTACAGATTGCAGTATATATTCTTCCGAATCGTGCATGGAAAGCATTATATATTTTGTAGTGGTATAAACTCTAGACATCTCCGATACGGCCTCTATACCATTCATAATAGGCATACGTATATCACATATTACAAGGTCTGGCCGCAAATCCCCAGCTAATTGAATAGCCTCTTGTCCATTAGAAGCTTCACCTATAACACTCATTCCTTTGGCATCTGCCAACAAAGATTTTATACCGTCTCTAACTAAAGAATGATCGTCTACAAGTAATAATTTATATGTATCCATTTAAAAATAATATTTATACAAAAATAACTAAGTAGTTATAAGATAACAAAAAAGATTTAACCAGAAAGTATCTTTTTTAATAACTAGAAAAAAAACAAAAATACTTAGTTAATATCTAAGTATTAATACTTATATTTGACGCATCATAAACTAGTAACTATAAAATTATCCTTATGAAAAAACTACTATTAAGTGCTATTGCAGGAGCTAGCTTCTTAAACATAACGGCACAAGAATTAAGCATAGATGCATTAATTAGACCTCGTTTTGAGTACCGTCACGGATTTCAAGATGTAGCTCCTGATGGTGCGGAAGGCTCTGCTTTTGTCTCCCAACGTTCCTCTTTATTAATAGGATATAAGGATTCAAAAATTTCTACATTTATAGACTTACAGGATGTAAGTGTTTGGGGAGATCGTCCACAATTAGCAAGAGATGGCGGCAATACTTTTAGAGTTAATCAAGCTTGGGCAGAAATCCAATTAAAAAATGGATGGTCTACAAAAATTGGACGTCAAATACTTAGTTATGATGATCAACGTATTTTAGGAGGTCTTGGCTGGGCACAACAACAACGCACACACGATGCTGGGTTAATTAAATACAAAAAGAATTCTTTAAAATTAGACCTTGGTTTTGCTTTTAATCAAAATGTAGAAGGCAATTTTGACAATATATTTAATGCTACTGGAGCTGGTGGACCTATTTTCCAATACAAGGCTATGCAATATGCACATTTAAGCGGAAAACTAAGCGAAAAATTAAAAGGTAGCTTCTTATTTATCAACAATACATTCCAAGATAGAGAAGCTACTCCTACTCCTGGTGTTACAGCCCCTACTACTGGCACTAACTCTAGACAAACTACCGGTATTTACGCACAATATAACGATGGTAAATTTGGATTAACAGGTAGTGCTTATTACCAGTCTGGAGAATTTGCCTCCAACGAGATTAATGCTTTCCAAGCTTCTTTATTTGGTACTTACAAAGTAGGTAAAACCCTGAAGTTAATAGGCTTAGGTGGAGAAATATTAAGCGGAGACGATAATGGATTAAGCGATGGAGAAACTAAATCTTTCTTCCCTCTTTTTGGAACTAACCACAAATTTAACGGTTACCAAGATTTCTTTTTTGTAGGACGACATGCTAATAATGTGGGGCTAATAGACATTAATGCTAAAGCTGTATTTAAAACTAGTGCAACCTCTAGCTTAACATCTGCTTTACATTATTTTTCTGCTGCCGATTCGCCAAGTGGTGCAGAAAGCTACTTAGGAACCTCTGTAGATTTAGTTTTTAAACAAAAAATAAACAACTACTCTAGTGTAATTGTTGGATACTCTCAATCTTTCTTAGGAAGCGATTTTGCCGACTCTAGAGCAGGTGGAGATGCAGACGATATCCAAAACTGGGGATGGGTTATGTTAATTATTAAGCCAAACTTATTCAAATGGAAAAAGCCAGCTGAACCAGCTAAATAACTACTATTTTAATATATTAATTTTATAAAAAAGACTACCTAATTGGTAGTCTTTTTTATGTTAATATATACTAAAATTAAATTACGTACAAATACTTAGTTCCTCGATTATAATACTTATTTTTGCAGCAGTAAACATTTCCCTATGAAGAATATTATTGTTATTGGAAACGGAATGGTGGGTTACAAATTTTGTGAAAAATTAGCTAACCACCCTAATTATGCTAATTTTAAGCTAACCGTTTTTGGAGAAGAACCAAGAAGAGCGTACGACCGTGTACATTTAAGTGAATTTTATGACGGAAAAACAGCAGAAGATCTAAGTATGTCTTCTGCCAC
>CALGNG010000042.1 GCA_937958735.1 uncultured Aquimarina sp.
TAAGCGTCTTTAAATTCTATTTTTCTAAAGGTAGACAGGCCATCTCGATTAAAAAGGATAATCTCTCCATCTTTAAGAGCTCGACTGGATAAAGCCCAAGCAATAAACTCGGATCCCTTGGTAGACTCAATGGTTACATGGATAAGACCTGCATTGCATTTTTCGTTAGGTAAATCTGTATCGTCGGATTTCTGTAGTATAGAATAATCTAATTTTAATATGTTATACTCTGTACTATTTATTTTTAGTTTTGCTAAAAAAGACATAAATAAAAATTTGTTATTGGTTTGGGTAAAGTTTTTTACTCAAGATTATTTAATTATAAAAAGCAATTGAGTGCTTTATTATATAGAAGGTTAAAGTTGAATAAGTTAATCAAATATAGAAATATTTTTTGGAGTATATTCTTTTAATATTGTAGACTTAGCTAAAGATGTGTAAGAAGTATTTGGTTTCTCTTACGTATCTAACTGTTGATGATAGAGATAGGTGTTTTTAATCCTATAAAAAGGTCTTATGTCTTTGTGTAAATACTATTTTAAGGGTAAAATAAATTTATATTTTTTTAATATTAAGATCTTATTAGGAGGGGTTTGTTTGTAGCGGTTTTCTATGTATTAGACTTTTTATAAAGGGATAGGCAAGGTTGTTAAGGGGATTTATATAAGTAGAGTTCTTGTAATTTCTTTTTTAGGATAGATTTATAATAAGAAATAACTAATCTTATTGTGGATGTATAAGCTATAGGAAGCTTCTTTGTTATTGGGGGATTACTAAAAAAAAGACATTCTGTTTTTAGTAATGTAACAGCTAATGGAATAATTTATATTTTTTACTAAACAAAAAAGAGCGGTGTTGGATATACTGTCTTATTTTATGTTGCTTTAGAAACAGGTAACCAACTGTATGCTTATGTTGTTATATCTAATAAAGTGTTTTTTTTCTTAAAACAGGTCTAGATTTTTTTATCTATACTAGATTATGGGTGGCTGTAGGTTGTTAAAAACAATCTGTTAAGAAATAAAAAGATGCTTATAGCTCTTTTAAATCTATAAAACTTAATTTTGCATCTGTTTTTTAAATAACTTAAACATGAAATTGACGTTTGCCATACTTTCTGTATTAACTTTAGTACTAAGTTGTACTCCAAAAAAAGATCCTTTTTTAATTACGCCACAAAGTATAGGGGATTTAACCAATACTAGCGAGGTAAAAGATTTAGAAACCATCTATGTAAAGGACTCTATAGTAAAATACATTTCTGGAGACGAGTTTACAGGGACTACCAACGAGATTAAAATTCTAGATAAGCAAGGCAACCATTTGTTAAGGTTAGAGCCAGAGCAGCAATTTGATACCACCGCTACAATAGTGTCTATTAGGATTATGGACGCAAGATTTAAGACCGATAAAGGGATAGGAGTGGCTAGTACTTTTGGTGATATTGCAAAAAATTATAAGATTTCTAAAATAACCAATACGTTAAGCTCTGTAATAGTAAACCTAGACGAGATTAACGCTTTTGTAATTATAGACAAAAAAGAGCTGCCAAGCGAGCTGCATTTTGATACCGACACAAAAATAGAAGCTTCCCAAATCCCGGATACAGCTACTATAAAATACTTTTGGTTAGATTGGAATTTGTTTTAGTAGTGCCATCTATTTTAAAAAATAATTTTCAATATTAAAAAGCAACCATTGTTATGGAGCAATTAATAAAAAAATACTTGCCTATACTTATAGGTAAACAGCTAATGATAAAAGAAAAATTTTCTCCCCAAAAGGCCATAAAAGAGGCTTTTAATTTATTCTGTACCCCTAGGAAGGGTAAAATAAAGCCTTACGAAAAAGATTTTTTAGCTTCTGCGGACGGCATAAAAATAGAAACCAATAACCACGAAATCCAAATGTACCATTGGGAAGGTAAAGGAAAGACTGTTTTTTTACTACATGGCTGGGAAAGTAATAGCTTTAGATGGCGTAATTTGGTGCCAAAACTGCAAGAAAAGCAATTTAATATAATAGCTATAGATGGTCCTGCGCAGGGTCAATCTAGTGGTAAATACTTAAGCGTACCTTTGTATACAGAATGTATTAAAGACATAGCTGCTTTGTATAAACCAGAGATTTTAATAGGGCACTCTTTAGGAGGGATGACGGCTATATATTACCAATACATAATGCAGTCCGATTTTATAGAAAAAATAGTAACATTAGGCCCACCTAGCGAGTTGAAATTGTTTTTAAAGGCTTTCCAAGATACACTAAAGGTGTCGGACAGTTTTATGAAAAAACTAGATAGCTACCTGTTTGAGCGTTTTGGTTTTTATGCGGCAGATTTTTCTATAGCCAATTTTGCTAAAGAGATTAAGCAAAAAGGATTGCTAATTTTAGAAAAATACGACGAGCTAGCGCCTTACCCGTTATCTACTAAAATTGCTAGAAATTGGAAAGAGTGCGAATTGTTTACTGTAGAAAATATAGGACACTCTTTACAAGACCCCAAAATTAACGATAAAATTGTAGCCTTTTTATAAGAAGCCTAGCAATTAGAATTAAAACTAGTGTTTTAAAATAAACAGGTATCTAATCTAGATGTATTGCTTTTAAGACACACAGTAAATTGCCTATAAGGTAATTGCAATAGTTGTTTTAAACTTGTTTTAAGACTTTAGAACACTTTTTACTAGAATTAATATGAAACAAAAACAACCTGATATCTATTGGGTTGTTTTTGTTTAAGGGTAACAATACTTTAGATACGCCTTTTTTATTGGAGACGATAACGGCATTAATTTTGGTGCTTAATTACTAGCATTTGGTTTCCGTTTTTTTGAAACTCGTAATTTACTTTTTGGATATACAGCTTATAGTTTTGCTTAAAATGGGTTACTATTTCGTCTAATACTTCAGACTTTTTGGAGTCAAGGTTTAGGATGGGGAAAACTCGGACTTCTTTACAAATTCTAAGCATTTCTGTTAAAGATTGGATATGAAAGTGGGTACCTAAATTGGAATAGAGTAATAAAAAATGCGAGCTTAATCCTAATGGGAAGGATTGGTCTTTAAATTCTAATTTATTAGGAAGCTCATGGTACCGATAGCGCCCTTCCTTTTTTCCTTTAGTAAAGTCTTTTAAGAAAGAAGACATGGCATTACCTCTTAGTAGTTCTAAAGTATCGGGATTTTTAATGTTTCTCCAAGTAAAATTGTCCAGATTATTTCTAACCTGTGGCATTACGATACGTTTAACTTCCTCGAAACGGGTCTTAAGTTCTTGCTCGGAAAATTTATAGATAAGGTCTATAGAGATTACTTTTTTGCCTAAATTATTTAATTCCGAATTAAAACTAGCAGGACCATCTCCAAAGCTTATTATTTTTTGATCTAAGTCTTTATCCGATAAAAGAAACATTTGTTGGTACTCTTTTAAATTTCGTCCCCATGGTACTGCACTATCTAATTCAAAAGCCATTTAGAAAAGGTGTGTTTTATAAGAAGAACCTAGATTATACTCGTAAAATACGAAGGATCTGGTTTTTGCCTGTAGGATTATTTTTAATAAGTTATAAGGTGTTAATATACATTTGTATTTTTAACAAAAGTAGATATTACAGGGAGTTTTTAATAAAATGTAATGGATCTATAGAAGCCTTATGTTATAAGATGTCTATTTTATAGGAAGAAAGGTTTCAGGGTTACTCTTAATATTATTAGCAAGATTTTTTTAATAAATAAGAGGTTAAAAATGCGGTAGCCTAAATGGATTCCCCATCGTAAAAAAAAGTCTGGCAATCCATTTTTTAAATCAAAACTTCTGACTACTCCAACATTAGTATCGATACTAAAATCACGTACAACAAAGAATTTATACCCTCTACCAAAGCCTAAGCTAAAATCGTTAAATTATCCACTACGGTAATGCTGTTTATGGTTTTGGCATCTTTTTTACTTGTAGTAAACTGTCCAAAACCCTTGATGTAAAAGCCATGTTCATTACAATTCATATTATAAAAAAGTACTGGCGGAAGTAAGGGGTATAGCAAAGCTTTTAAAACCGTCGTTGGGTATTTCTATTTTTTTTCAGAGTAAAAATACCCAGGGCAATAGAGTTAGATATAGTATACTTGTAACGGACTTATGTATGAAACGTAGCGAGCAAAAAGACACTAACTTTTCGGATTAACACAGAGCCAAATTTTTATATTTTGTTTTAATTTTTTAGTTATAAAGCCAAATTAAAAATTTGGCGATCTCAGCAAATAAAACTCAAACCTTTCGGTTTAGGACTTATTAGCTATGTTTTATACACCGTGTTACCAACTTTTTATTTTATCAGTCCTTTATTATTTTCATTTGGTTCAATCAAGTCCCACATATTTCCATATAAATCTTCAAATACAGCTACAGTACCATATTCAAATTCAGTTCGAGGTCTAACAAATTTCACTTTTCTGTCAATCATTTTGTTATAATCTCTTTCAAAATCATCTGTAAAAAGGAAAAAACCAACTCTTCCGCCTGTTTGGTTTCCAATGCTTTCTATTTGTTTGTCATTAGATGCTCTTGCTAGTAATAAACAACACTCCTTAGCTCCTTGAGGAGCAACCATAACCCATCTTTTACTTTCGTCAATTTTGGTGTCTTCAAGAAGTGTGAAGTCTAATTTTTTAGTATAAAATTCGATTGCTTCATCATATTCTTTAACAACTAAGGAAATGTGTGCTATTCTTTGTTTCATTTTTTTGTAATTGCTGGGAACTAACCTCTATAAACAGGTGTTACTAGAGCTTCTAACGCATTTATTTTAAATTCGTACTTTTTTATTGAGTAAAAGGGAAGCAATGGTTATTAGTAATAGGCTAATAGTTAAATTAAGTTTCATTGTTTTGTGTAATAAAGTTGTTATTTATTGTTGTGTGGTAAGTTCAGCAATTTTAACAATTAGCTCGGTAGCTTTTTGCATACTTTCTACTGGGACATATTCATATTTCCCATGGAAATTATGCCCTCCTGCAAAAATATTGGGGCAAGGCAATCCCATAAAACTTAATTGAGAACCGTCTGTACCGCCTCTAATAGGTTTTATGATGGGTTTTATGCCTATAGCAATCATTGCTTTTTCTGCAATAGCTACAATATGCATATTGGGTACTATTTTTTCTTTCATATTATAGTATTGGTCTGTTACTTCTACCGTAATAATAGTATCTCGATATTCTTTATTAAGCTCTTCAGATAAAGACAGCATCATGGTCTTACGAGCCTCGAAGTGTTCTTTCTCGTGATCCCTAATAATATATTCTAAAACAGTTTCTTCTATAGTTCCAGAAATATGGTGTAAATGAAAAAAGCCTTCTCTGTCCGTAGTATGCTCTGGGGTTTCTAAACGGGGTAAAGAGCTAATAAAATCTTGGGCAATAAGCATACTGTTTACCATTTTACCTTTGGCGTACCCAGGGTGTACACTTTTTCCTGTAATAGTTACTACGGCACCAGCGGCATTAAAATTTTCGTATTCCAATTCGCCTATTTGGCTACCATCCATAGTATAGGCATAGGAAGCGCCAAATTTTTCTACATCAAAGTAATGCGCTCCTCGTCCAATTTCTTCGTCTGGGGTAAAAGCAATTCTAATTTCGCCGTGGGGTATTTCTGGGTGGTCTATAAGATATTCTGCCGCAGAAATAATTTCGGTAATGCCCGCTTTATCATCGGCTCCTAGTAGGGTATTCCCATCGGTGGTAATTAAAGTTTGTCCTTTGTATTGTTTTAAATCTTTAAAATAAGAAGGCGATAAAATAATGTTTTTCTCTTTATTTAAAATAATGTCTTTACCGTCGTAATCCTCTATAATTTGTGGATTTATATTGGTGCCGCTAAAATCTGGCGAAGTGTCGTAATGGGCTATAAAACCAATTACGGGAGTTTCTTTGTCTATGGTTTTAGGGATGCTAGCCATAATATAGCCTTTATCGTCTATAGAGACTTTATCTAAACCTATAGCGGTAAGCTCTGCTACCAAAAGGTGGGCCAAATCCCATTGTTTTTTGGTACTAGGAGTAGTGTTGCTTTTAGGGTTACTTTGTGTATCTACGGTTACATAGCTTACAAAACGATTTAGTATTTTTTCTTTAGTAATCATTTCTATAAAAGTTGCTTAAGTAAATATACTAAACTTAGTTTTTCTAGTTAATGTTGTGTCTAAATATATGTGATAAAAGCTGTATTTTTGGATAAATTTTATTCCTATGTATAAAAGTATTATTAGACCTATTTTGTTTAAATTCGATCCAGAAAAAGTACATTATTTTACTTTCGATTTAATAAAAACGATTCATAAAATCCCAGGAATTCCAAGTCTAATTAAATCTATATACGAGGTAAAAGACCCTAAACTAGAGCGAGAAGTTTTTGGACTTAAATTTAAAAGTCCAGTAGGTTTAGCAGCAGGATTCGATAAAAATGCGGTATTGTATAACGAACTGGCTAATTTTGGATTTGGTTTTATAGAAATAGGTACCGTAACTCCAAAAGGACAAGAAGGGAACCCTAAAAAACGCTTGTTTAGACTAACACAAGATCAGGCCATTATTAACCGTATGGGCTTTAATAATAAAGGAGTTGCAGAAGCGGTGAAACAACTTAAAAATAATAAGCACCAGATTATTATTGGCGGAAATATTGGGAAAAATACAGATTCTAAACCAGAAGAATATACAAGAGATTATTTAGAGTGTTTTAATGCATTGCATCCTTATGTAGATTATTTTGTACTAAATGTGAGCTGCCCTAATGTGTCCAGTCACGCTAAGTTAAACGATAAAGATTATTTAGAAGAACTAATTGCTACAGTACAAAAAGCCAATGCATCGTTTGCCGTACAAAAACCAATTTTGCTAAAAATAGCTCCAGATTTAAACGAGGGGCAATTGGACGAGATTGTAGAGCTGGTAGCTATTACAAAGTTAGATGGGGTCATAGCTAGTAACACTTC
>CALGNG010000043.1 GCA_937958735.1 uncultured Aquimarina sp.
TATATTACTAGTTGCGAAGTAATAGAGCATCTGTATAAAGCCAAAGAAAGCTTTCAATTACTTTCCAATTTATTACGTCCAAAAGGAAAATTAATTCTTAAGACAAGTCTTTATGACCATCAAACCAATTTCGAAAAATGGTGGTATAAAAACGACCCTACCCATGTGATATTCTATAGCAAGCAAACCTTAGAGTATATTAAAGAATACTGGGGATACCAATCGTTGCAAAACCTAGAAAAGTGTATTGTTTTATCTAAATAGCTAATGTTTTTATAAAGTTCTATACTCATTAGATTAGTATTAGAAATAATTTGTAAATTAATGCGTTAATTAGAAGGACATTGAGAAATAGTCCAAAAGTTTATTCGTCCCAAATCGAATCTTATGGAAAATTGTAATACTAGCTCGCTTGAAGTTTTTGTGCCCTCTCCCGCGAGTCCATGGAATGCCGAAAAAGCACAGCATTTATATAGGAGGCTCTGCTTTGGAGCCACATCAAGCACTATAAAAACAGCTCTTACCAAAACTCCAGCAGAAATGGTGGATCTTTTAGTAGACGAAGCAAAAAAAATACCTGTGACCAAAGCTCCAGATTGGGCAGGAAAAGGTAGGCAGCAACTTATAGACGAAGGCTTCGATTTTGAAGATATAAACCTGTCTAATAGGAGAGAGCTATTTACGCAAGCTATAGGAGATATGCTAAACAATGGTTTAAGAGATAATCTAACGTTGTTTTGGCACAATCATTTTGTAACACAGCATTCCACCTACAATTGCGCTAGTTACATGTTTGAGTATTATAACACACTTCAAACCTTTGCAATAGGGAATTTTAAAGATTTTGTGCGTCGCATAGGACTTACTAATGCTATGCTTAAGTTTTTAAATGGTAAGACCAATAAGAAAAAAAAGCCCAACGAAAATTATGCAAGAGAATTGTATGAATTATTTACGTTAGGGGAAAATAATGGCTATACACAACAAGATATAGAAGAAACAGCCAAAGCATTAACAGGGTACAACAAAGGTAAATATTGTGAGAAAATAGAGTTTGATCCAGATAGCTTTAACGATTCGGAAAAAACTATTTTTGGACAAACAGGGCCATGGGATTACGATAAAGCTATAGATATTCTTTTCGAAGAAAAAGGACCACTAATAGCCCAGTTTGTTATTACAAAACTATACAGGTATTTTATAAGTCCAGAAATTAATACAGACATTATAACAGAGCTAGCAAAGGAATTCGAAGTAGATTTCGAGTTAGAGCCTGTATTAAGAAAACTATTTAAAAGTCAACATTTTTTTGACGATAAATCTATATCAACACTTATAAAAAGTCCATTAGATTTAAAAATGCACTTTTTTAAAACAACCAATTTTCCTTTGCCAGAAGACCGTAGACTGGACTTGTATTGGCAAGCATCAAATGCAGGTCAGAAATATTTCCAGCCAGTAGATGTAGCCGGTTGGCAAGGAGATTACGATTGGATAAATACCAGTACTATAACGGCGCGTTGGGATATTATAACCAGTCTTGTTTGGCAGGTTTGGAATGAGAAAAATGGTAACCGTGAAATGCTTAGGGATTTTGTTAAAGAGGTAACCAATAATAGCAATGATATAAATGTAATAGTACCCACCGTAATAGATTTGTTTTTACCTAAAGGATTAAATTCCGAAGTTAATTACCAAGATGCTATAGACGTTTTTAAGCTTGATTCTATTCCATGCGACTACTTTACAGATGGCACTTGGAATTTGGATTTTGAGCAAGTACCCTTTCAGGTAGTATTACTATTAAATTATCTTATTCGTTTACCAGAATTTCAACTAAAATAAAGGCTATGTGTACAGTTCATAATCAATCAGGAAACGGCACAAAAAAAGCCGATATTCACAATCAAGAACACGAGCGTTGGAGTAGGAGGTCCTTTTTACAGGCTCTAGGCTTAGCAGGAGCAGGTAGTATACTGTTAGGCAATGCAGATGTTACAGCATCTTCGCCCTCTAAATTAACCCAAGCAATATCTAATGCCGATACAGATCGTATTTTAGTATTAATGCGTCTTAAGGGAGGAAACGATGGATTAAATACCATTATACCTATTTACGATTTTGATACCTATGCTAACAATAGGCCCACCATCCATTATAAAGAAAAAGAATTATATAAATTAAACGACGATTTTGGAATACCCCCCGCGATGAAGGAGCTAGAAGGCCTGTGGGGAGAAGGAGCCATGAAGGTAGTGCACGGTGTAGGTTATAAAGGACAAGATCTATCGCATTTTAAATCGTCCAATATTTGGGCAAGCACCGATCTTACCGAAGTAGAGGATTCTGGGTTTTTAGGAAGGTATTACGAAGGTTTACATCCAGATTTTTTGCTAAACCCACCAGAAATCCCAGCAGCAATACAAATAGGAAGTGTAGGTAATTTAATTTTTGACGGTAAGGGAGTAAGTAATTATGCACTTACGGTTTCTAATCCACAAGAATTAGAGCGTCTTGGAGAAACAGGAAAAAAACACAGTCTTACCGATTTGCCAGACTGCACCTATGGAGACCGTCTTGCATATCTAAGAAGTGTAACTAATAATACGTTTAACTATGCAAAAACCATATTTGATGCCTATAATAAAGCAAGTAATACGGTAGAATATTCCAAAGAAGGAATAGGAAGGCAGTTAGCTATTGTTGCTAGAATGATAAAAGGAGACCTAGGTACAAAAGTATATATGGTAAGTGTAGATGGTTTCGATACACATGCCAACCAAACAGAAAGGCATACCGAACTTTGGGAAGAAGTTTCTAAAAATGTAAAACTGTTTTACGAAGATTTAAAGGCATCGGAAAAAGATAAAGAAGTTTTAACCATGAGTATTTCCGAGTTTGGAAGACGAGTAGAAGAAAACGGATCTAACGGAACAGACCACGGACAAGCAGCACCTATTTTATTTTTTGGACCCGCATTAGAAGAAAATGGATTTATAGGAGAACATCCAGATCTAAACGATTTAGACCCTATAGGAAACCTAAAATACAAAACCGATTTTAGAGAAATTTATGCAACGGTTTTAAAAGAATGGATGTGTATAGATAATGGAATAGTAGACGAAGTCTTGCTAGATAGTACATTAAAAACAAAAGATTTAGGCTTTTCCTGTAAACAAGTTGGAGAAGTAGTGGAGGAAGAAGAAGATAGTGGAGGAGTAAAAGGCGGCGTTGTGGAAAATGAGGAAGGAATTATTCAAGAAGAAGTAATTAATTTAAACGAAGTTAAAAGAGCAAAAGTAGAAGTATATCAAAAAAATCAAGACACTATTATAAAACTTATCCAGTCAGAAACCAACCAAGTAGATATTTCGTTATTTTCTATAACAGGGAAGCGTGTGGCAACTATTAAAAATGGAATACTTGCTTCTGGCGAATACGAATTTAATTTGTCCACCAGCATAGCGTTCTCAGGAGCAGTACAAGGTCTATATATTTATCGAATAGTTACTGGAACCAGAGCTTTTAGTGGTAAAATAATGCTTGAATAATTATTGTTGTTAAAATAAAGAAGAGAATTAATACTATTTTAAAATTACCGAGATAATTGTAGTTTAAAACACATATTTTTTTAGGAATGCATAAATTCGCTTATACAATCCAAAAAGTATCTGAATGTATTATTTCTCTTTTGTAATTCCTGTTTTTAACCGTCCTGTAGAAGTTCAAGAACTTTTAGAGAGTATGGTAAAGTTGGAGTACAATAAAAAATTTGAAATAGTAATTGTAGAGGATGGCTCTACAGAAACTTCGAAACATATTGTAAACCAGTTTAAAGACCAATTACAAATTAGTTACTATTTTAAACCCAACTCGGGACCAGGAGATAGTAGGAATTTTGGAATGCAACACGCAAAAGGAGACTATTTTTTAGTTTTGGATAGCGATGTAATTTTACCAGCTAATTACCTTTTAGAAGTAGAAAAAGAATTA
>CALGNG010000044.1 GCA_937958735.1 uncultured Aquimarina sp.
GAAATAGTGTTGAATATAGGACTTTTTTCTGGAAAAATAACAGTTGAAGATATAGCGAGTTTATTCTTATTATCAAAATTGTTACTTAGTTTTTGAAATTCATTTTCAGGGCTATCGTAAATAGTTCTAAGAATTACAAAATCGTTGCTAGGTGTACTGATACCTTTTGAATCGCGAACACTGTGCAAATCATTTAATGAGTGGGATTTTTTCATTATTCTAAAATTTAAAATAAAGACAATTTTATTTTGAAAAACCCTATTTTTAAGGTGTCGAATATTCTGTTGGAAGATTTTGAGATTATAATTAGCTTTATGAATACAAAATTAAATAATGAGAAGAAGAGGATCGAGCTAATCCTAGAAATAACAAAGGCTATGTATGGGAAATAAAAAAGCGGAAATTCTATCAAGTTTGATAAAAAATCCGCTTTAGTGACCTCGGAAGGATTCAAACCTTCAACCTCCACAGCCGTAATGTGGTGCACTATTCAGTTATGCTACGAGGCCGTTATCGCTCTAGGCGGGTGCAAATATAAGTCCTTTTTTCTGTTCTACAAACAATAATTGCACATATTTTTACAAATAAAAGAAAAGACCTATCTCTATTTAGAAGAACACATTAGATATACTAGAGACCTCCTTAAGTAAAGTGTTGTTTTTAAACATATTACCACTTTATTAGGCTACCCCTAAACTTATGTCTTGCACCAATTTATTAATCTCTAGTAGACAAAATAGTTGGAGTATAATCTAGGAGATTCTTTTTAGGCACAATTCTGGCTCAAAAACTAAATGCGGATTTTGTCTTAGTTCCAAAAAAAGAAAAATTACCTTACCAAGTTATAGAAGCTTCTTCTAAATTGGAATATGATACCGATGTATTACAAAAAGGGAAAAAGTATTAATACACGACAATATTTTAGCTACTGGAGGAACTGCTAAAGTTATTTGCGAATTGGTAGAGCAGCTAGGAAGAGAAATTATATAATACAATTTTATTGCTGTTCTAGATTTTTAAATGGAAAATAAAAATTAAACTATCCTACAAAAATCCTTTTAAACTATTAACAGGCATCTATTTACCCATAATTTTTTTACATAAAGGAAGTAAAAACGCTTTTTTAACACATTACCTATTTTTTATCTATTGCCTTGTAAATTCTGAAAAATTGACAATAAACAGTTTTTAAAGTTTCAATAATTACCTACAATACAACTTGTTATAAGATATTTATGCAACAAAATTTTAAGATTTATTTATAATAAAATTACTTAAAGTTAAAAAAATATTTTTTTTCGCCTTAAAATCAACTCATATACCAATAGTTATTCAATAAAAAATATTATTAATAATTATTTAATTTTCCAGAAAATGATTAACAATTCAATGAAAATGCTAATGATCTTATTTACGTCGTCAATAGCATTAACTTCTTGTTATTCTTATACAAGCGTTATTGGAAATGGTGCTCAAGGAAACAATAAAACAACTAAATGGAATCATTACGCCATTTTTGGATTAGCACCAGTGGAAGTATCTGATTCTAAGCAAATGGCAAATGGATCCAAAGACTATACTGTATACACTAGACAGTCTTTTATAAACGGATTACTTTCTGCTTTGACATATGGGCTTTACTCCCCAACAACAACTACAGTAACCAAATAACATTAATAGAAGAGAGTTTTTCTTTAAGTTTCCTAAAAAACTCTCTTCTTTATTTATTATGAAAAAAATTATTTTTTATATTTCATTAACTCTTTCGATTATACTCCTTTTTAAAATTATACAAATTTTAATAACCGATTTGAATCGACTTACTCAATATGGATACGGTTACTTAGTTGGTAAAATAATGCTACTTCTAATTTTTGGAACTGTCCTACTTATAACAAGAAAACATACTACCAACAACATATAAGTTATTGAATGAAATATTAATATTTAGCTCAGTAACAAGCCAAAACAAAACATGTCTACCCCTTCTCCCTCTAAATGTTATTGCACTTAACCTTATAAAAATTAAACTTAACAGTAAAATATAACCCACAAAGATTACCTTGTTACTCCCTACCAAATAATTTATCTTGAAACTACTTTTTTGTAACTGCGATTATGGCTCCATCTTTACCTTTGTCGCCATAAATACTAATGGCTGTGGTTGGTTGTAAATTATCTACCTCTTCTATTTTGTCTGCCTTAGCTAAGGCGTCTAAAGTCTCGAAAGCAGCTTCTTCTCCATCTATTATAATTAATTTTTTTATTTTTCCGTTATTAAAAAAACTATATTTTGGAATACTACTTTTAGTGGTTTTAGAAGGCGTTACACTACTCTGCTCCTCTCCAAAACTTAATAGTTGATTAAAAAGCTGTTCTTGCAACTGGTCAAAATCGAAAGAGGATTCCTTTAATAATTTTCTAATATCTTCGCTACCAAACGAAAATTGATTTTGAGATAGTAAACTGTCTATAGAGGGTGTATTTTCTGATAGATTATTTAATAAACTACTTAAAGAATTGTTATCGCTTAAAGAAAAAGATTTGGCAACATTCCCTATAAATACATTACCATCTTTATAACCCAATTCTATGGCCTCGATAGGTCTATTAGAATGACTATTATAACTACTCTGTTGGTTGTCTTTTTCTAAATTTAAGTTTAACCCTGTTATTTGATTTTCCGAGTTCCTCTTAACTTTTTTAATAGTTATCTCTATTCCTTGATCTTTAAAATATGCTTTTAAATTATTAAACTGATCGTCTGTAGTTTCTTTAGTTATCGTAGCAGTAATTGTGCTACTCTGTTGATTGTTTGCTATAGTTAATGCCAATGGGGAAGCCCAAGAGGTTATGGAGGTACAAATTATTAAATTCAAGATTAAAACAATCTTTTTCATAATACATGCTTTTTTCAATTTCAATACAAGAACGATATTTCTGGATTAATGTTACAATTACAGCCACTTAAATAATGTTTATATTTGCTTCCTTAAATAAAAAATATGAGCATTGTTTACATTATTATTGGATTAATTTTATTGGTTGTTGGTGGAGAGTTTCTTGTACGCTCTTCTGTTGCATTATCCTTTAAACTTAATATATCCAAAATGGTTATTGGACTTACGGTAGTTTCTTTTGCAACCTCTGCACCAGAACTTTTGGTAAGCTTACAAGCCGCACTGGATGGGCATGCTTCTATATCCTTAGGCAATGTAATTGGATCGAATATAGCCAATATTGGTTTAGTTTTGGGAATTACAGCTCTAATTTCTTCGCTAACAGTAGATAAAGAATTTTATGTTTTGCATTGGCCTGCAATGGCTATTTTTTCCATCCTATTATATATCTTTTTAGCTAACGACGAATTATTAAGCTCTACAGAGGGTTTTCTGTTACTTGGCGCTATTGTGCTTTTTTTGGTAATCCTAATACGCAGAGCACAAATAAAATCTAAAAAAGAGGTAGTAGAAGTTAGTGACGAGGTAGACGACAAGCTGGCTAACGTTACCGCTTTTAAAATTGCAATATGGCTAGCTATAGGTGGAGTTGCATTGTATTTTGGTTCGGAATTATTGGTTTTAGGCGCTGTGGATTTGGCTAAACAAATTGGAGTAAGCGATCGTATTATTGCTGTAACCATGGTGGCTGTTGGAACCTCTGTACCGGAACTTGCTGCTTCTGTAATTGCTGCACTTAAAC
>CALGNG010000045.1 GCA_937958735.1 uncultured Aquimarina sp.
CCCTTTTATATAAGGCATTTTACCTAATACTATAGTAGTATTGGTTTCCTGTATTTTTATATGAAAATCTTGAATAACATCGTCTACAATATCCTTGCTATGAAACTCTTTTAATTGGCGTTCTGATCCTATTCTAGAATAATCAAGCAAAGATTTTATAAGGTTACCCATTCTTCTACATCCGTCTTTTATATACTCTAAATTCTCTAAGGCCCCTTTATCTAATTTATCATGATAATCTTCATAAATAAAATTAGAAAAACTGGTTATAGTATGCAATGGTTCTTGTAAATCGTGACTGGCAATAAAGGCAAATTGTTCCAATTCTTTATTTTGTCGCTCTAAAGTTTTAGAATTGTCTTCTATTACCAAATTCTTCTCTTTTAGCCTTTTTACTAATTTTTTTCTTTGATTACCCGTTTTTATAATATAAAATAAAAAACCTAAACTTAATATTATAATACCTATAAGTAGAGTATTAAACCTTTTGTGGATAGATAATTTATTTTTTTGTTTTTCTAAAACACTTTGTTTTTGAGCTACCTCTAGCTTTAAACTATCCAAAAATGTATTTTGACTTACTATTTCTGTTTTTTTTATTTTAAGTTCTTTTGCTATTTTTTTTACTAAATTTTGTTGTTTCTCATAACCCCGATTTAGGTCTTCTAGTCTTTTTAATTTTTCGATATAATTCTCCCTATTTGCCTTTATTTTTTCCTCTAGTTTATTTATCCCATTATCTTTTATGGTTAATAATTTAGATTTAAGTTCTAAATTACCCTTTAACTCTTCTTTTTGAAATTCTAAGCTAAAATTTTCTATAGTTAAATCTGTCTTTTCTTTTTCGTCTTTTCGCTTTTGGCTTTCGTAAAATTCTTTTTGCTTAGATAACGATTGTATAGAGGTGTCTATTAAATTTTTAGAAGCTATAAAGTTGTATTGTTTAAGAATAATCAAATCCAGATTTACCGCAAAAGTATCTTTATAAGCAGTAAGCGCTACCATATTATTCTTTTCCCCATAATTTTCTGTTATTAAAAGGGTTTTGTGTCTCTTAAGAAATTCTAAGAAACGAGGAAGATTAGTGTTAAAAGTATCCTTATTAAGATAAATTAAATCGTATTTTTCTATAAAAGGTATCTTTTCTATATTACTAATCTGTATTTTTTTCCCCTTTACCTTACGCCTATCATAGGTTTTTCTAAAGGTATTTACTGTTATTGTATCGTTAACAACACCTATCGTAAAATTTTTAGAATTACCCTCTAGTCCTTTTATTTGTTCTGCTATATTTAGTATTAATATTCCTCTTTTTTCTTGTAATACTTCGTTTTCTTTTGACTGAGAAAATAATTGAAAAGAAATAATACACCAAAATATAATCCAACAAAACCTCATCTTAATTTTTTATAAATTCAGTAATAGCTTACCAAAATAAGAAGCACCGTTTACACCAAATTGCTGTACCCTTCTACTAAAAACAATGCTACCATTATTAGTGTTAGCAGAGTGTTTATGTTTGTCTGGAAATACATTAAAAACATTATTTGCTCCTACCGAAAAATGAATAAAATCGTTTAAACGATAAGTGGCCGATAGGTCTGTAATTACTTTAGAAGAAAAAGTTTGATCTCTACTTTCTACTCGACCTGTAAATTCATTAAAAACACCTCTCGAAGCTTCTCCGTCATCGGGATGTAAGTATTTAGTACTCCCAAAAAACGAATTATTCGCTTGAAAAATAAATTTTCTGTATTCGAATGTATTTAAAAAAACCATTTTAAATCTTGGTTGTAAACTCTCTATTCTAGAACGCTCTTCTCTATTAAATATTTCTTTGTTATTATTTTCTAAAACGTCTGTAGACCTAATAGTTCCATCTATTTTTGTTTTACTGTAATTGGCAGACAAGGTAGATTGTAAATTACCACTCCCTATTTTGTTATTAAAGTTTACTTTAATATCTACCCCATCTGTATTGGTATCTATTGCATTAGTAAAAAATTGTGCACGTTGTAATCCAAACCTATTTAATAGTCCTTCTTCTGAAAAACCTTGATCTATTTGATTAGATAAAACAATCCTATCGTCTATTTTAACCTTATAATAATCTGCAGAAACACTAAATTTATTAAACACTTTAGTCGTAAAGCCTATTCCAAAATGCTTCGAAATTTCTGGAGAAAGCCTTTCTATACCAAAAGCTTCGGCTACAGCACTAAAATTATTAAACGTACCTACATCGAACGGTGTACCGTCGTCCACAAATTGGATACTTGTATTATTAAAATATAATTGATGTAAAGAAGGGGCTCTAAAACCGGTAGAATAAGAGGCTCTTACACTTAGGTTTTTACTAAATAAATACCGTAAAGCTGCCCGCCATGTTATTTCCGAATTAAAATCGTTATAATTTTCTACTCTTCCAGAAAGTGCTGCTAACCACTCGTTAGTTAATTTGGCTTCTACATCTATATAACCCGAGCTATTAGTTCTAAATCTGCTCAACTCATTTTCTGGCCTAAAACCAGGAAAAACTTGTGCTCCAACATTTCTTTTAGTTTCTATACCTTCCGCATTAATAAAAGTAACACCCCCATCTACAAACGAGGCTTCTTCTCCTGCTATTATTTGATAATTTTCTACTCGTAACTGTGCTCCAAAAGCCACATTTATGCCTTCTAAATAATCGTAGTTTTTAGAGAAATCTAAATTGGTAACATTTTGATTGTATAAAAAGCCTCCTGCATCAAAAATAGTAGGCGACTCTTCGCCCAAAGAGGCATTGTTCGTATTTTCTATAGTAAATTCTAAAGTATTTTCTCCTATGGTGTGGCTAAAGTCTATATCCCAATCGTTTTTAGTCCCTTTAATTCCTAATGTAATGGCATCGTCTTGTATATCTGTTCCTATTTCTGGTAAAAAACCAAATGGAAAAAGCGATAAGACAACTTGTTTTTCTTGAAAAGGCCTTCTGTAGAATCCTTTTGAATTTCCCTCCCTATAGTTTCTTCCTCCAAAAGCATAAATAGAAGCTTTTTCGTTTATTTTAAATTCAGAATTAAACTGTAAATTTATATTACGCGAAGTGGCACTTCCTACTTCTAAGATACGTTGACCGTCTAAGCCTGTCTGATCGAAAAAAAGCTGTCTATTTTCTGAGGTATCCTCTGCTTCTTTAAAAATTTGTCCTGTAAAATTACCCGCTCTATTTACAGATTCTCTATCCCTATACTCCGCAGAAATATTTACAAAGCCATTTTTACCTAAATCAAAACCTACATTACCCGATACATAATTGGCTTGTCCATCTCCCTCTTTGGTAACAGAACTTAGCGTTTTAAGCTCTATAATACCCGTTTGGTTTTTTAGAATAATAT
>CALGNG010000046.1 GCA_937958735.1 uncultured Aquimarina sp.
AAAAACAATACCAAACCAAAGTGTATGTTGAAGGTATTGCCACCACAGACTATAAAAAAGACGATGAAGATGGTATGGGCTTTGGTACAGGTAAAGCTGGTGTACTCAAAAAAGTAGAAAAAGCCTGTATTGATATCGCTGATAAGGCATCTAGTATTTTACCTGCCAAAATTGAACAAATAAATTTCTTACAGATAGACGTTTTTGGGTTTAGTAGAGGTGCTGCGGCTGCACGTAATTTTATTTATGAAATAAACCTACAGAAAGGCAAAGAAAGAACCATTTTTGATGATGATGACAAAGAAGAAAAATCTGCCAAAAAAAATAAAACATACGAACAGTCTTTTGGCGAACTAGGCGAACAACTTACAGCCAAAGGACTTAAAGTTAAAATGCTGGTGGTTCGCTTTGCGGGTTTGTACGAAACGGTTGCTTCTTATGGTAAAGTCCACTATAACGATACTAAAGACTTACATCTTAAAGCTATTAGTAAGGCTTTAAAAACCTTTCAATTAATAGCACAGGATGAGCATCGAGAAATTTTGCCATTACAAACATTGCCAGTACAGGGGCTAAAGGGCTAGAGTGTTTTATCCCAGGGGTACATTCTGATATTGGAGGAGGATATACCAACAATGCAAAGGAGGCACATTTAATTATTAAACAAAGAGACGAAAGCCATGTAGGCGAACGCAACGCTAATAGAGTACGTGACCAATTAATTAAAAATAGTTTGTACAAGCCGAGTGATCTATATGTAAATAAGCAAAATGCTCTTGTGGTTAACAGAACTGTTAAATCCAACAAATACAGTTTTATTCCCCTGCATATAATGACCGAATATGCTATTACGAAAAGGACTCCTCTTTTATTTGATATGATCAATGAAGATTATCCATTAAACGAAACTTCAAGTATTCTAAAACCTACCGCAATAAAAACAACGATTAGCGTAGATTTAATGAGTATAAAAAAACGATTAGATCAGCATATACAAGGAGCAGTTCCCATGCAATTTACCAATGCTGATGATCAAGAAATGTTACGGGTAATACGAACCAATTATATGCATACTTCTGCACATTATAATGATAAAATTTTTGGTGTGTATGCTCCACATCATCCCGATTCAGACTACATCACTCGTAGCCGAGAAACTAACCAAGGCTAATTATTAAAAATTATGATTTTAAAAAAAATAGGTTTTTTTATTTGTTGTTTAGTAGTAATAGCTTGTAAAAATCCTAAAACAGAAAACACGTCAACAACTGAATCAAAAACACAAATGACAAAAAAATTTAAATGGAGACCTACAGAATGTGCTCCTAAACATTATCCTGTGTCAATATATCAAGGTGATTTTATTACCGAGGATAACGAATACTTTATGGTGCCCAAAGGCGGCACAGTAAGTAATGGGTGGGGAAGCTCAGGCTCGGTATGGTCCGTTGGTCCAGATATAAAGCCAGTACCTGTTCGTTTAAAAATTATTTGGATATCCTATACCGAAAATCAATTTTATTTTGGGGATTTTGAACTTCCAAAACAAAAAATGATAGATTTATTCGAAGAAGGCTTTATTAATACCAGAAATAACAAACACGAAACCTATAATAATATTGCTGTGGGCCTAGCCCCAGGCGGAGCTGTGTCCGTATGGCTTATAGGCGGAGGACATACAGCAGAGATTGGTCACTACCAAGCTACAAAAACAGAGGTAAGTATGGCTGATTTTAAACCTAATGCTATTATTAGCTTAGAGGAATATATTCAAAGTAGAAAAAAAGAATTTTCAAAAGAAACCAAACAAGTTATTGCAGAACAAGGGATTCCCATAGGTAAATGGAGTAATTACACAAAGCGATTTTTATGGAAACCTAAAATTACCCATCAGGAGGAATTTAAATTAGATGTGTTTTCTAATGATTTTTACAATGGTGAATCTTTTAATGCTTTGATAGACAACCCTATTTTACAAAGATTTGAAAATTACCCCCCTCCTAAAGAAGTGTTTTTAAGATGGTATAGTAAATTAAATTATAAGTTTGGGTGTACCGTATATTTTGATGAAACTGAGATATGGGAAGCTTTCAAAAAAATATATAAAAATCCTGATACTAAACAAGCAGAACTATTATTAAATATTGATAAATATAATAGCAATCTATCTATAAAATTAGCTTCTGAAAAAGACACTATTGATATTAAAAAAGCAACAGTAAAATTTTATGAGACCTCTGATTAAATAATGAACTAATGCTAACAATTTGTATAATGCATATGCACCCTTCGGGATGCAAACACACCACATAATAAACGTTGTACACCATTATGAAAAATCTGCTTGCATACATAATAATCTTATTGATTTTTGATAATTCTTTTGCTCAAAAAAGCGAAAATGAATTATTGAAAAATTATGATTTGTATGTTGAGGAAAACGTAGAAATGGGAAAATGGAGTACAAAATATTATCTCTCGAATGGACTTATATCAGTCCAAGAAAATTATTGGAAAAATGAATTACGAAATCGAACAGAATATAAATATGACCGATTTAGAAATGTAGAGTGTGAAATAAATACTTATGATATAAACGAGGGAAAAGTTAATAATATTAATCAAATCAAATTGGGATATAAAGACTCATTATTGATTGGAAGGATTTTTAGTTATGGCTATGAAAAATATTCAGATTTCACCGAATTAAGAAAACCTAAACTAATTGAGAAAAAAGACGAAGTTTTATTAAAAGCTTATTACAAAGAACAAATTGAATATGATGAAAAGGGAAATGCTATTAAATCAACAGAATTTATTGACTACAAAGATTGTCCTGTTTCACCAAAACCCGAGAATGAAAAATCTATAACCTACTACAATTACGATAGTAGAAATAATATAATTAAAATTTATCGAGAATACGAACCAAAACAGGAATTCCCCATTATAATTATAGGGGCTCCACCTCTTTATAAAAATGAATATTTTAGATATAAATACAATAAAGATGGACTTTGGGTAAAAAAATATAAAACAGTAAACGAAAAGGAATATTTAATAACTAAAAGGAAATATAAAAAACGGATGTACAACACTATATATAGCAAATAGAGCTGTTCATTACTTAATCAAAAGGTTGTTGTCTATTTGCAAAGTCGCCAAATCTTTTGATTTAGCTTTAGTATGAAAAAGATAAATCAAAATGCAAAATTTTGGCTTACTGCTTAACCGAAGATAATTATTTATTTTACACCCTAAACATCATATAATTAATTCTTTACACAATATCCGAAATGAAAATAAAAGCTAAAATATTAATCCTATTTCTGAGTCTAAGCTTATTTTCTTGTAATAGTTCTGCACAGAAAACCGAAAAGAAAAAACCCATAGCTGAATTCGACTTTTCATCTGTTGAAAAATTCAGAAATACAAAAATAAAAGGTCTTATCATTAATGACTATGATAGTATATTTAATCCCGTTCAGAGAAAAGAATTATTTAATTTAATTTACAATTACAACATTAAAACAACTCGACAAATTGTTGTCGTAACGATAGACAAAATTTCACCTTATTCTGATGTAGTAAAATATACAACTGACTTAAGTAATTATTGGGGAGTTGGAGATGCTGAAAAAAATAATGGACTTACAATTGTTGTGTGTAAGCCTTGTCGTAGAATAGGAATTGCAACTGGTATGGGGACCGAATTAATTCTGACGGATGAAATATGTAAAGAAGTTATAGAAAAAAAAATTATACCTAACTTCAAAAATGGAGACTTTTATCTCGGAATTAAAAAAGGTTTGATAGAATTAATAGCAAAATGGAACTAAAAAGTACTGTGTACAACAGTACCTATACGTAATGCAGAATTAAGATTTAATCGAAAAGTTATTTTCTATTAGGTTTCTCGCTAAAGATTTTAATTTAGTATTTTAGAAAAAAATAAACACAAAATATAAACTTTGACTAAGTGCTGGCTAGAAAGTCTGTGCTTTTCTGCTCCGCACTACGCATAGCCAAACGTTGTGTTTAATCGTAAAAATAAGGTAGAATAAGTTGAATATTCTACCTCTAATCTTTATTTAGTAATTGGATTATATTCTATTACAGGAAAATCTATTACAGGTTGTGTTAAATGATTTAAGTAATTAAGAAAAGTATATAACCCGACTACACTTAATATTTCGATTATTGTTGAATTTTTTACTCCAAAATTAGTAAGCTCTTCAACACTTTTAAAAGTTACCTTACCTCTATTTAATGTGGCTTCTTTTGTGAATTTTAAAATTGCAGCCATTTTTGGATTATCCGAAATACCTTGGATATTATTCATTAATTCTGATTCTTCTATTTTAAATTGAGAACCAACAGCAACATGTGTTGCTACACAATAATTACAAGCATTAACAGACGATACTGTTAATGCAATTTGTTCAACATCTTTTGCCGACAATTCATTAGTCGTGATGGCTGCATTTAAACCTAATACTGCTTCTAAAATATCAGGAGTTTCACCTAACATTTTAAATAAATTTGGCACTCCACCAAAAGCTTTGCTTATACCCTCATAAAGCTCTTTGGTTTTTCCTTTTGCTTCTTTAATTTCTACTTGCTTAAATTTTGACATTCTTATATTTATTTAAATGAATATCACAAATCTCTAAATAAAAAAATGTTCGTCAAAACAAATTAATACGATTGAATGATCTATATTTACGATTATGAATTTACAGTTTATTAAATATTTCTTAGTTCTTTCATCCACAGAAAATTTTACTAATGGAGCAAAACAATTAAATGTGGTACAATCTACTTTTTCTGCTGGAATAAAAAAGTTAGAAGAACACTTAGCTGTACAATTATTTGAAAGAAACAATAGAAGTGTTAAGCTTACCCAACAAGGACTTATTTTTTTGCCACAAGCTAAAAATTTACTCAATCAATGGTCTGATATAGAACAAGGTTTTAATATTTATAATACAGAATCTATAAAAATAGGATTTGTTCAAAATATTTCAATAAGTGATGTTTTACAATATGTAAACAATTTTAAAAAAGAAAACTCTTTATCTAAAGTTCATATTTTAGAAGAAAAAGATAAAAAATTATATGAACTTCTTAAAAAAGGGGAAATAGATGCTTTTTTTTCTAATAATAATCAAAAATATTCTGATTTAGAGCAAATATCTGTAGCTACCGAAAAACTTTATTTTGCAATTAATATTAACCATCCTATAGCAAAAAAAGAGACAATAAAACTTCAAGATATAGAAAACCTTTCTTTCATAGAGAGAAGTCAATGTTTACTTCAAAATGAAGTTTACAGTGAATTATCTAAAAGAAAAATTATTCTCACAAAATCTTTTACTGCCCATAATAATGAAACGGTTTTAGCTTTAATTTCTGCAAATATGGGGTTTGCATTAATGCCCAAACCTTTTTTTAAAATACCAGAAATAAAATTCATATCAATTGACGATGCCTTTTTTTATAAAAAAATATCATTATTTTGGAAAAATAATTATCGAAAAAAAGAACTTAGTAAATTTATTTCACTTGTACGAAAGACCACACACAACAAAGATTCATAAAAATTTTACACACTACATTTTACACATCACTTAACGCTATCGATAATAAAAAACAATAAATAAAAGCAAACTTTAAGGTAAAGCATCATCTTAACTATTAAACATATAAAATGAAAAAAATACTGTTATTTATTATTTGTTAAATTTTTATAAACTGTAGTAATGATGATATAGACTTATCTGGATTTATACCAGGAAGATCTTTTGATTTTAAACAATTATCACCAAATGAAAGCGTTAGTTATTGGGATTATGTAAACGAATGCTCCACAAATTTGGATGGTGATTATTCTATAAATATTGTTTCTTCTTTTGGCAACCAATGTGAAGAATCTAATTGTATTACAGAATATAATTTACCCAATACTAACCATCCTATAACAGACTTTTTAGGCCCATGTGAAAATTGTTGTAAAAAATTCATAAGATTCGGAAAAAATAAAGATATTAAACCAATAGAGCCATTGGGAAGTATTGGAGAAAAGAATTTATTAAATTTCCTTGGAGATATAGATAATTTTGATGAAGCAATTTGGCTTATTAGACATAAATCATATCCCATTACTGATTCTGAGCATAAAGGCTTTATCAAAAAAACAGAAAATGGTTTTCAGTTTATAGCCACAAAATATACTAGTTTCTGTGAACCTGAAATTATTGAAGAACATCTTCTTGAAGTAAAATCAAGCGGAGATATATCGGTTTTAAATACTAAAATTATATCAAAAAAGGATATATGCCTTATGAACTAACTTTTTACAACACTATAAAATATATAGCCCTTTTAGTCATAACTCAAAGAGCTATTATATATATATACAAAATCACTAAATATAAAATTTAGCATTTTCAATAAAAAGGTATAACCAAAAACTTTATATTTTGGTTTAATGTTAAATCGAAATGCAGTGCTTATCCTCTGTTCTATACTTCTTATATTTAACCTTAAAATAACAACATTTTAATTTAAAAAATGAAAACCATAATTATAGTTGCTAGTGCTCGTAAAAACGGAAACACCAATACCGTTGCTTTAGAATTAGCAGAACTAGCAAACTGCGATATCTTTAATCTTTCCGACTATAATATATTACCCTTTGATTACGATTACCAAAATCAAGAAGACGATTTTATACCATTAATAACTCAACTAATCGAAGAATACGAATTATTAATTTTTGCTACTCCTGTATACTGGTATGCGATGAGTGGGGTACTTAAAAATTTCTTTGATCGTTTTACCGATCTAATAACTGTACATAAAGAATTAGGAAGAAAATTAAAAGGAAAACACTGTGCTGTTGTTACCTCTTCCGCAGGAGATCATTTAGAGGATCAATTTTGGATTCCTTTTCAAAAAACCACCAACTACTTAAACATTAATTTTAAAGGAGGTATACATACCCACCCAGAAAAAGATCGCAATGTTATTTTAAAATCTTTTTGGAAAAAGATACAAATACATTCTGCCAAATTACCAAAAATTTAAGAATTGTAAATACAAGATATATTTACCTTTGTATCTTTTGTATCTAAAGACAAAAATAATTCGTATTATGGCTCTTACTTTTTTAACTACTTTGTTTGCCAATTGCTATAATAAGTCTAAAAGAAAATATCCATTAGCCTTAACAGCACAAAAGCAATCTATACACCAATTTACAGTAAACGATTTATATGGAAAAGCATTTCATTTTTCTAGCTTAAAAGGACAAAAAATCTTAGTGGTTAATACTGCTTCTAAATGTGGGCTTACTCCACAATACGAAGGTTTACAAAAATTATACGAAACCTATAAAAATCAAAACTTTACTATAATTGGTTTTCCTGCCAATAATTTTATGTCTCAAGAGCCTGGAACAGATGGCGATATTGCTTCCTTTTGTCAAAAAAACTATGGAGTAAGCTTTCCTATGATGTCTAAATTAAGCGTAAAAGGAGAAAACCAAGCCCCTATTTATCAATTTTTGACACAAAAAAAATACAATGGTAATGTAGACTCTTCTGTTAAATGGAATTTTCAAAAATTCTTGATAAACGAAAAAGGTTATGTAGTACAATCTATACTCCCTACTACCTCCCCCTTAAGTAGTAAAATTACTAATTGGATTACCCATTAAAAAAAACTAACACATTTTATTAAAAATCAATATATTACAATTTAATTACCATTGTAATATTAATGAAAGAAGATTTTTTACATTACCTCTGGAAATTTCAAAAATTTGATACTTCCTCTCTGTACACTACAGATCAAACCCCTATACAAATACTTAAAGTAGGA
>CALGNG010000047.1 GCA_937958735.1 uncultured Aquimarina sp.
TTAATAATTTTATCAAACTCTATATTGGCACTATCTAACTCTCGTACACGGTTATATAATTGTCCTAAAACATAATGGTAACGACCTTTTTCTTCATTATTATTCGTGTATTTTACAGCCAATTTCATAGGTCCTATAGCACTATCTTTATGCTTTAAGTTTACATAGGCTTGCGCTAACATTGCCGAAGCACTGGATAATTCCTTTTTTGTAATCTCCAACTCCTCATTAAGCTTATCTTTAATCTCTCCTTTTTCATTAAACGCATTAATTTTCTTATCTTCTTTAACACCACCTATAAATGCTTTTTCTTCTTTGGTTAAATCCACATCTTTCTGAAAAGCAGGAAGAATATTTTTTAAAGCCTTAATTGCCGCCTCTTCGTTTTCTAACCTAATAAATGTTTTTGCCTTCCATATTCTAGCATAATTAATACTATTAGAAGTTGGATAATTAGATAGTATATAATTAAAGGCTTCTAAAGCTGGCACAAAGCGCTGATCGAAGTATCTTGCTTTACCCAAAAGCATAAAAGCCTCGTCTATTTGGTAGTTTTTTTCTCTACCCTTAATATTCATCGAATGCTTTTGAATAGCTTTTGCTGCTTTTTCTTCTGCTCTTAAAAAACTTTCGTTTCCGTTTTCTTTCTCCAAATACACTTCATCTCTAACCTCCAAACGCTCTATAGGTAATTGCTTCCAATAATTATCCTCGTACTGCTCTATTAAAGATTGTTTTCCTTCATCAAAAGAAACCCCTCCATTATACAACGTGTTATATTTAGTAGTCATGGCATGCCAATTCCTATTTACAAACTTATCTTCTTTACGAGAACAAGCCACCACAAACAGCGTAAGCAAACCTCCTATAACTAAATGAAATACTATATCTTTTTTCAATCTTAAAATTTTATCTTTTTTCTTACCTCTATTTAACTGAAATATTACAGTTTTAGTGCCCCGTAATATGGAAAATACTAGTTAAGCACCCCTACAGAATAAGGGTAAAAATACGTTATTTTTAAAAAACACTATACTCTCCTAACCAAAAGCAATCTCCAATTAGTATTTTTGCCTAAAAAATATAAGATATGTCCCAATTCACCTCTTTAACTATTAAAAATATTATTAAAGAGACTCCTTCTGCAGTTTCTTTGGTTTTCGAAATCCCCGAAGACAAACAAAACGATTTTAGTTTTGTTGCCGGACAATTCCTTACCCTAAAAACTACCATAGATGGAGAAGAAGTTAGAAGGGCTTACTCCATAAGTAGTCACCCTAACGAAAAAACCATCCAGATTAGTGTTAAGAAAATTGCCGATGGTAAGTTTTCCACCTACGCCAATGAAAAGCTAAAAACTGGAGATCGTATTGACGTTATGGTACCCGAAGGGAAGTTTAAGCTTCATCCAAAAGCAGATGGCAAACAAAACTATATTGCCTTTGCCGCGGGAAGTGGAATTACACCTATTATGTCCATGATTAAAACGGTTCTTACCGAAGAGAAAGAAAGCACCTTTGTATTGGTATACGGAAATAAAAACAGCTCCGAAGCCATGTTTATAAACGAACTAAATCAACTTCAACAAAAAAACCCTTCCCGCCTGTTTGTAGAGCTTATCTATAGTCAAGAAAATACAGCATCTTCTACTTTTGGACGAATAGAAAGAAGTACCGTAAATTATGTTTTAAAAAATAAGTTTAAAAATACCGAGTTTAACGATTATTACTTGTGTGGTCCAGAAGGGATGATTGAGACAGTACAAAAAGTGCTACTAGAGAATGGAGCCACCAAAGAGGCTATACATTTTGAATTATTTACCTCCAGCAACAATACACCTACTACTACTTTGGAAGGAAATGCTACCGTTTTTATTACAGTAGACGATGAGGAATTTAAAATAGAAACAGACAAAAAAGTAAATTTACTAGATGCTGCCCTATCCCAAGATATCGACGCGCCGTACTCTTGTAAAGGAGGTGTTTGCTGTTCTTGTATTTGTAGGGTTACAGAAGGAGAAGTGGATATGCCAGTAAACAACCTTTTAACAGATTCCGAAGTAGCAGAGGGACTTGTTCTTGCCTGCCAAGCTTATGCCAAAAGCGGTATGGTAAAAATAGATTTTGACGACGCATAATTTTTAAAATATTGCAAAAAAAAGGTATGTTATTAAACATACCTTTTTTTGCCCCAAATCTACCATGAACTTAACCTACTTACGTTATGGTATTGTAAATATAGACTTTACTTACATTAAACTAAAAAAAAACAGACAAACTACTTAATTACTAGATTAACTACAATATAGTGTTAATTTTTACCTAATTTTTTAGTAAGCACGTTCTTTTTTTCCTTCATAATAATTCATAAAAGCCCTGTTAGCCACACGATTACCTCCATTAGTTGGGTAATCTCCTGTGAAATACCAATCTCCTAGATTATCAGGACAAGCCTTGTGTAAATTATCTACCGTTTGGTAGATAATCTTAACTTCTGCACTTACCGATTCCTCAGTTAACAATTCTGAAATTTTATCGCTAATTTCATCTGCGGTAAACTCGCTATAAATTTCATTAACATAATTTACCACTTCTGCATCCACTAAATCTACCTGCGATTTACACTTCTCATAAACCTCGTCCACCAAACTCATCTTTCCTCTGTCTTCTAATAGA
>CALGNG010000048.1 GCA_937958735.1 uncultured Aquimarina sp.
AGATGTAGTATCTAAAGATCGTTACCATTGTGCTTTAGAAGATCTTGAAAAAACAAATTATGGATTGCGAGCTACAACTTTACCTGTAGTTTATGGCAAAAAAATAATTTCTGGATTAAAGAAGCAAGATAATGGTAGATACAAAACAAAAATAGGCACCGTTCCAGTAAATTTAAGGAGCAAAGAGCTAGAGTTTAATTTGTATTTTATAAGCAATAATTTTTTCTGTTATTATAGTAGAATTTATAATTTAAAATCTTACAGCTTAGAATTGTTAGATCCTGGAATGTATTTAGATACATTTACGTATACCGATGAATTTATAAATAAAGAAGGGGAAAATGCGTATAGAACAAAGTATAAAATATTAAATTTTGTAATTCCATTTAAAAAAAATAAAGCCACCTACTCGGAGCAAGATATTAAACCATTATACGATTCTTTAGAGCTTACCAATTTTGATATTAAGAAAATTAATATCAAAGCCTATTCTTCTGTAGAAGGTAGTTTGGAAAGGAATACAGTATTGCAAAAACAACGTGCAAAAAGTATAGCCAAAGCTTTACAAGCTTTTCAAAAACCAACAATAGAAAACAGCATAGAAGCTAAAGAAAATTGGGTAGACTTTTTTAACGATATAAAGAAAACTTCCTACGAATCGTTAGCAAACTTATCGCAGAGGCAAATAAAATCTAAATTAATAGGCAACACTAATAAAGATTTAGAAGTTTATTTACAACACCATAGAAAAGCTATTGTTAGTTTAGAATTAGAAAAAAAAGATCCTTATAAGCAAATGACTTCGGAGCAATTAATAGCTCAGTTTTCCGAACTTGTAAAGAAAGAGAGTATCGAAGAAGCCAATATAATCCATGAAGTGCTTTTTGAAAGAATAAAGAAAAACACACTGTCTCCTGATACAATAAAAAAATTGAAAGTACCCAGTACCAAAGACTTTTTAGGAATTACGATAAAGAATATTTCTGTAAAACATTTATTAGATATCAGTAATGGTATGATTGTTTATGAAAAACTTAAAGAATTAGAAAAAAAGTACCCTAATAATAAAAAGATAAAATACAATATTGTTGCAACTAAGTTTGTGATTTGGGAAAATAAGTGGGCAGAAATAAAACCAGATCAATTTAAAAAACAAATCTATTCCTTAAAAAAATATGGAATATCAGAACTACTAGTTAATAGATTAATAATTAATTTTAATATTATTAAGACTTACGAATATTTAAGAAAAGGCGCTTATTCTAAAAAAGACGCTTGTATAGATCAGATTTATAAAGCTTTTAGTAGTATAGATACAAGAGAAGAGGATTATCTAAATTTAGCCCAATACTTTGCGAGTTATTCTAGAAGAGATTTAGCATTCGAGATTTTAAATAATAAAATTAAAGATTTAACGGTAAACGAAGATTTATTGTTTTACTATTTAAACCTAACTATTATAGATGAAGAATTAACTAAGACAAATGAATACCGGACTATTATGTCTAATGCATTAGCCCAAAACGAGAAACGCTTTTGTAACTTATTTAATCGATATAAAAAGGATGATGGGATCACTTTTCAGTTATTAGAAGATGCATCGTTACGTAAAATATTTTGTGAAAATTGTGCTAAATAATCTTTTACAGTATCAAGCGATAATTAAAATTTGGATTATCTGAATTTATGTGTAATTATTTTTTGTTAAGTAGAACTAGCCAGCCTGTAAATAGATAGACTTAAGCTTGTCTTAGTAATATGTTAATTTAAGATTAGATTATAAATATTTATTTATCAAGGTGTTATAATTCTTTAAGTTGACAGATAAGTAAAAGTAGAAATTCATTTTAAATTCTTAATACTAGTGTGTTATAAAATATTGAAGCGAATTTTTAGGTAATTATTAAAACTATTTATTGCTAAACTTTTTGGTGATTTTTAGCAATAAATAAATAAGACAACTTTATATTTGTTATAAGTATAAATTATGATTATTAAAATTAGTCACATATTATTTTCTTTATTGCTAACCATATCGGTATTAGCACCAGCAATTGTGGAATTGTTTCCTTCCGAAGAAGAATCTCTAACAATTATCGATTTTGAAGAAGAAGACCAGAAAGAGAATAAAAAAGAGTCAGAAACAAAAAACTTGTTTTTTGAAAACACACTAATTACGAGTAATGTAGCCTGTAAATTAAGTACTTCTAATTTATATTCTTCAGATTTTAAAATAATATCCTTTCCAACCGACGTTATTTCGCCTCCTCCAGAAGGTATTTTACTTACTTAGTTTAAAATAGAGTATAGAGTAATTACGCGCATGCGTTAAAAATAACTTCAATAATGTTTAGAAATTTAAAAAAAGACTTGCCAGCAAGTTTAGTAGTATTTTTTGTTGCCTTACCTCTCTGTTTAGGTATTGCTTTAGCAAGTGGAGCACCTCCCTTTGCAGGTATGATTGCAGGTATAATAGGAGGTGTAGTAGTTGGTGCATTAAGTGGCTCTAGTATAGGGGTAAGTGGTCCTGCAGCAGGGTTAGCGGCAATTGTATTTGATGCAATTAGCAATTTAGGGGGATACGAGAATTTCCTAGTAGCAGTGGTTTTAGGAGGAGTTATTCAAATTATTTTTGGAATACTAAGAGCAGGAGTTATAGGTTATTATTTTCCCTCTTCGGTAATAAAAGGAATGCTTGTAGGTATTGGGATAATTATTATCTTAAAACAAATTCCACATTTTGTAGGTTTTGACAACAATTCAGAAGGCGATTTTGCTTTCTTTCAAGTAAATGGCGATAATACCATTTCTCAAATAATAAATGCAATAGGAAATCCTACCTTAGGGTCGGTATTTATTGGTGTTGTTTCTTTATTATTAATGATTTTTTGGAGTAACGTTTTAGCAAAAAAAGCTAAAATTTTCACTTTAATCCAAGGGCCATTTGTAGTGGTTGTATTAGGTGTATTATATGCATTGCTAACCAAGGGAAATACTTTGTGGGGTATTAATTCTTCACATCTAGTAAGTGTACCTGTACCAGACAGTATAGATTCGTTTATAGGACAATTTAGATTCCCTAACTTTTCTGCAATTAAAGATACCAAAGTTTTAGTTGCTGGATTTACCATAGCTTTAGTAGCAAGTTTAGAAACCTTATTGTGTGTAGAAGCTACAGATAAGATAGATCCTCACAAACGTATTACTCCTACAAATAAAGAGCTGTTTGCTCAAGGTACTGGTAACATTATTTCTGGTTTAATTGGAGGACTACCCATTACCCAAGTAATTGTTAGGAGTTCGGCAAACATTCAATCTGGAGGAGAAAGTAAAATGTCTGCCATTGCACACGGTTTTCTATTATTAATCTCGGTAATTATAATTCCTAATATATTAAATTTAATTCCCTTATCGGTTTTAGCAGCTATTTTATTAATAGTAGGTTACAAGTTAGCCAATCCAAGTACCTTTAAAAAGATCCTAGCTTTAGGTTGGACACAATATGTACCATTTTTGGCTACAGTAATTTTGGTTCAGTTTAGCTTATTAATAGGTATTGGAGTAGGTTTAGCAATAGGAATTTTAATAGTATTAATTAAAAGTTATCAAAACTCTCACTTTTTACACATTAAAGAAAGTAAGGGCGATCAGCCTAATGTTAAGATGGAATTGGCAGAGGAAGTTACCTTTTTTAATAAAGGCGCTATTATGAGAGAATTGGATAGCGTACCTCATAACGCTCATTTAGATATCGATGTATTAAAAACACGTTATTTAGATAACGATATAAAAGAAGTATTAGAAGATTTTTTATTAAAAGCTAGAGATAGGAATATTAAAATTAAATTAATATCTAAGCGTGGTATTGTAGAAAATCCAAAAAGTATTATACAATTTTTTAAAAAAGAACCTAAAAGTACTATTTCATTAAGCTAAAATATATATGAAAACACTTACTAAAGAAACCCAAGCATTAATAACACCAGAAGGAGCCATTAATGTATTAAAAGCAGGGAATAAACGATTTGTAGATAAGGTGATGTTGCACAGAAATTTATCTGAAGAAATAGAAGCTACCGCATCTGGACAGTTTCCATTTGCTACAATTTTACATTGTATAGATTCTCGTGTGTCTGCAGAATTACTTTTCGATCAAGGTATAGGAGATATTTTTAGTATTAGAATAGCAGGAAATTTTGTGAACGATGACATACTTGGAAGTATGGAGTTTGCTTGTAAATTGGCAGGTACTAAAGTAATATTGGTATTAGGGCATACTGCTTGTGGAGCAATAAAAGGGGCATGCGACCATGTAGAATTAGGGAATTTAACAAATATGTTAAAGAAAATAGAACCTGCAGTAGCCGCTATTTCGGAACCTAAAGAAGCAGATTTAAGAACTTCGGGAAATTTAGATTTTGTGAATGCTGTTTCTAAAAAAAATGTAGAGTTAACCATAGACGCTATTCGCTCTAGAAGTCAAATCTTAAAAACTATGGAAGCTAGTAATAAAATCTCTATAGTAGGAGGGATGTATGATATTTCTACGGGTCTCGTAGATTTTTATTAAACAAAATTTTTAAGTAATTAAACTAATAAATGGCTTTTTAGAGCTATAATCTATAGTTATATTTGCCTTATTACTTTACGAAAATAATATATATGAATACTATCGAAGCTTTTAAAGCATACGTAGCCCAAGTAGAGGCAGAAAATGGATATACCAAACCATTAGCTTTTGGATTAGGAATCCGTAGATCTAAAGGAGACAAAGTTTTAGATGT
>CALGNG010000049.1 GCA_937958735.1 uncultured Aquimarina sp.
AAATTTTCAAGCACTTGATCTTGTCCTGCAAAATCGCCAAAACTTAGGGGGCGTAGCGCACGTTCAATATCATTGTCTTGCGGACTAAATTGTTCGTTTGTCGGATCTAAATTTTCATTCATTAAAATAAATAGTTGTATAAAGCAACAAATATAGCAAAGCAAAACGACGCGTTTTACCTCTATTGAGTAATTAATGATTTTTTATGACTAAATAGAATTCATAAAAAGAAGGTAAATATTAGGAATACTCCATTCTAATAGGATAAATAATGAGGAGATGTTTGTTGAGTAGTAGTTTGTAGTAAGGATATAATAGGCGTTAAGGTAAAAACAAGCTTTATTTTATAGTTATATAAATAGAGCTTGTTAGTATGTCTATGTTTTATTAACGTTGTGGCTATGAGATTAGGTTAGGAAATAAGAGATTATTTTTAGTTAGCTAGAAACCAGATTTTAATTTTAGAATCAAAATCTGTTAATAGAGGTGAGCCACAATAAGTGAAAGCATAATAGAATTCAGAAATTGAAATGGTGCCTTTTATTGGAAATATAAAATCATCATAACTTGTGTTTCTGTAATCTAGGGTGTCTTTGTAAAACTCTTTTTGATTATCAATTATTTTTTATATGTTATCTCCTTTTTTATTTAAAAATTAAACAAATGGAATAGATTTTAATTTTATCAATTTTTTAATGAACGTTAACTTAGAAAAATTAATACTTTTTTTTGTCTCTTATTATTTTAACAGTACGCTTAAGTGTAGTGTGCTTTTTGTTAGAATGTTCTTCTTTTAGTATCACACTTTCTTTGTTATATTTTTTTGTAGCTGTTAATTTATTCTTAAAGGATGTAGAACTAACCTGAGCATTCATTAAAGCTGTTCCTAACAGTAAAAAAGCATAAAAAAATAAACGATTCATAACAATATAATTTTCTTCTGACAAGGTAGGTAGAAAAAGTTTTTGAAGGATTTTTTTTAGATGTAAGACATAAAATATTCGATAACTTACCTGAAAGTAAGTAGGTTGCTTATAGTGTTGTGGATTGTTATATACTGTACAGTGCTATTATCTATAAAAATTCTTAATTTTTATTTAATAAAAGTAGTTCCTCTATATAGCTTCTAGTATTGCTTAGACGGGGTATTTTATGTTGGCCACCTAATTTGCCTTTAGATTTTAGCCAGTCATAAAATAAATTAGATCTAGCTTCAACCAACTGTAAAGGATTTAGGGTAATGTTGTGGGCTCGTTTAGCTTGGTAATCGCTGTTTAGTTTTTGAAGCTCTAAATCCAAAATAGAAGAAAATTCATTAAGATTTTTGGGCTTTCGTTTAAATTCTATAATCCACTCGTGCGCTCCTTTTTTTCTTTCTTCCATAAAAATAGGGGCGACACTAAAATCTATAATATCCGATTTGGTTATAGCACAGGTGCTTCTTATAGCCTGTTCGGCGTTTTCAATCATTAATTCCTCTCCAAATACATTAATAAAATGTTTTGTTCTACCAGATACTTTAATTCTAAAAGGCTTTAGAGAGGTAAAACGTACCGTATCCCCAACCTTATAGCGCCATAAACCAGCATTGGTGGTAATTATAATAGCATAATTTTTATGTAATTCTACTTGGTCTAATCGGTATACTTTTGGAGTACCTACGTGGTAGGTTTCCATATCTATAAATTCATAAAAAATACCATAATCCAACATTAAAAGTAATTCGTCGCTATGGTTAATATCCTGTATCGCAAAAAAACCTTCCGAGGCATTATAGATTTCGTAG
The DNA here is from genome assembly GCA_937958735.1 of uncultured Aquimarina sp. Lineage (GTDB taxonomy): Bacteria > Bacteroidota > Bacteroidia > Flavobacteriales > Flavobacteriaceae > Aquimarina. Next base: position 1,787 of record CALGNG010000049.1, read on the forward strand.
TATTTGCAGCTTTTAGGTAAAATATGTTGGTATTGGTCTTTATAAGGGGTAAAGCTTACTCCTCCATGAAAATACACCTCTAAATTTTGCCAAATTTCGCCAAGATTTGTGGCGTTTTGGGTATTTAAAATTTCGTTAAGTAATACTAGCATCCAAGAAGGAACTCCAGCTAAGCTGGTTACATTTTCGTGTAAAGTTTCGTTAACAATAGCACTCATTTTAGTTTCCCAATCGCTCATTAAGGAAATGTTATTAGAAGGGGTAGAGCTAATTTCTGCCCAAAAAGGCATGTTATCTATAAGTATAGCAGACAGGTCTCCAAAAAAAGTTCCGTTTTCTTCGTATAATTCCTTACTTCCGCCAAGGCGTAAAGCCTTTCCTGTAAAGAGTTGAGCGTTTTCGTTATTGTTTAAATAAACACATAATAAATCTTTACTCCCTGCATAATGGCAGTCCTCTAAAGATTCGGCACTTACAGGTATAAATTTGCTGTTAGCATTAGTAGTGCCACTAGACTTAGCAAACCATTTAATATCTGTAGGCCAAAAAATATTACGTTCTCCTTTTCTACTACGAGTAATTAAAGGTTCTATAACTTCGTAGTTAACAATAGGAACCCGTTCTGTAAAGTCTTTATAATTATTAATACCTTTAAAATCATAAAGTTTCCCTAGTTCCGTATTCCTAGCCCTTTTAAGTAAATTAAAAAGCAATTCCTCTTGGACTTCGTTAGGGTACTTAATAAATAATTCCATCTGGTGAATACGTTTTTTTAAAAACCAGCTGGCTATTGAATTTACTATCGGTAGTGGCATTCGATTTGTGTATATTTACAGACTAATCTATCAAATTATAGTAATTTAAAAATACTGTTTTTTAAACTTAGAAATCAATTATTTTATGAAATATGAAGGCGTACTCACAAAAATGAGAACAGAACATACCAGTCCTGTAAACTATTATTTGGTTTTAGAGTCTGGGTTTATTCATATAAATCAGCTATTAGGAAAGCAAATTAGAGTTCAGTTTCAAGGTACACAATGTCTTTCTTGTGGACAAGAAAAAAAGATTTTCCGTCAAGGATATTGTTATGACGATTTTTATAAACAACCCAGTGTAGGAGATTGGATTATGAGACCAGAACTAAGTACAGCACATCTGGATATAGAAGACAGAGATTTAGTCTACGAGAAAAAAGTCCAATTGCAACCCCATATTGTATATTTAGCCAATTCTAGTAATGTAAAAGTGGGGGTTACTAGGAAAACACAAGTGCCTACCCGTTGGATAGACCAAGGAGCACACGAGGCCTTAGAAATTTTGGAAGTACCCAATCGTTATTTGGCAGGTATCGCCGAGGTTGCTTTAAAAGAACACGTAGCAGACAAAACCAATTGGCGTAAAATGCTAACCAACGGTTTTGCAGACGAGGATTTAGTTGTAGTAAAACAAAATTTAAAACAATACTTACCAGAAGAAGTACTACCTTATTATGTAGAAGACGCCCAAGAATCTAAAATAAACTTCCCAGTACAACAAGTACCGCAAAAAGTAGCCTCGATAAAATTAGATAAAACAGAGTTTTTTGAAGAAAAACTGGTAGGAGTAAAGGGACAATATTTAATTTTTGAAGACCAAAGTGTTTTTAATGTACGGAATCACGAAGGCTATAAAATTTCATTAGAAATAATGTAATAAATAAAATATTCTATAATGATATTTAAAAGCAGAAAAGACATTTCTTTTAGTGGGATAGCATTTTTAATGATGTTATTGTCTTTGTTGTTGATATTTAGAGCAATTTATGAACGTTTTAATAGTCCAGAATTAATAATGAGTTCGTTTATAGCATTTATTGTTTTATGGATTTTTAATGAAATGTGTTTTAATACAGAATACGAACT
>CALGNG010000050.1 GCA_937958735.1 uncultured Aquimarina sp.
CAGGTTGTTTTGGGGTATTTGGTTGGTTACCTAGTTATTGCCTATGTATTACTTCCCCTCTATTACAGACTTAATTTAATTTCTATTTACACTTATCTAAAAGATCGCTTTGGTAAGATTAGCTATAAAACAGGAGCGATTGCCTTTTTAATTTCTAGAACTATTGGCGCATCTTTTCGTCTTTTTTTAGTCGCTAAAGTATTACAGCTTTTAGTGTTTAGTAAATTTGGACTTCCTTTCCCTGTAGCTGTTATTATTACCATTGCTCTTATTTGGCTTTATACCTTTAAGGGAGGAATCAAGACTATTATATTTACAGATACGCTTCAAACTTTATTTATGCTAATATCTGTAGTGGTTACTATTACTTTTTTAGCTTCTGCTCTAGATTTGGATATTATTTCAAAAATAGTTACCAATGTTACTAATAGCAATTTAAGCAAAACTTTCTTTTTTACAGATGGAAACGATCCACAGTTTTTCCTGAAAAGCTTTTTGGCTGGAATGTTTATTACTATTACCATGACAGGCTTAGACCAGGATATGATGCAAAAAAACTTAACCTGTAAAAACCTAAAGGAGGCACAAAAAAACATGATTACGTTTAGTATTGTTTTGGTTTTTGTTAATCTATTGTTTTTAGTATTAGGATTATTATTAACGCAATATGCGTTACAAAACGGAATAACCGCTAAAAAAGACAATTTGTTTCCCACTATTGCTATGCTACCACAAATAGGAACAACCACTTCTGCTTTTTTCTTATTAGGTCTTATTGCTGCAGCCTATTCTAGCGCAGACTCTGCCCTTACTTCCCTTACCACTTCTTACTGTATAGACATTATAGGCATGGATAACAAAACCCCTATAGAACAAGAAACAACAAGAAAGAAAACCCACATTTTTGTTAGCCTATTACTTATGATTGTAATTATATTTTTTAATAGCCTTTTTACAGATGTGTCGGTTATATGGGAACTATTTAAAGCTGCTGGCTATACCTATGGACCTCTCCTAGGCTTATTTGCCTTTGGTATTTACACCAAAAAGCAAATTAAAGATCAATGGGTATGGATTATAGCAATTTTGGCTCCAATACTATCTTACCTTATTAATCTATATTCCGAACAATTATTTTGGGGCTATAAGATTGGTTTCGAAATATTAATAATTAATGGTCTTTTTATGTACTTAGGATTACTTTTAATTACCCAAAAGACACATAGCAAAAGTTCTTAATTAAACTAATCTTAACTTATATTGATTTGAGTCTTTTTAATATTGCTGCGTAGAAAGCAATACTAAAGTGCAAGCTTCTTCAAAAGGAATTTTAGCATTGGTGAGTAATTCTTGAAAAGCTTCATTTTCTGTCCCAGGATTAAAAATGACTCTTTTAGGCTGAAGTGATATGATGTAATTGTAATACTCCTCTTGACGTTTAGGATTTAAATATAAAGTTACCGTATGTATTTCTTCGAAATTTAATTTTTCTTTCTCTATTATAACATCTTCTACCTCTCCCTTTCTTAACCCTATTGCCTTTACTTCATTTTTATAATTTCTTAGCTTTTTAATTGCTTTATTAGAATAACGTTCTTCTTTTAAAGAGGCTCCGATAACAAGTGTTTTTGACATAAAAATAGATATTAGAATTAAAGATGAAATTACCAATAAAAATCAACTCAAAGCTTATCAAGTATTTAAAAAAATATGTGAATTATTTTACTTCTTAAAAATGTTAAAAAAAATAAATCCTGTAATTTCAGTACCCTATCTACGTCTACCTCGACAAGTTAGTTTAGTTAGTTATAGTTTAAATTAATTTTTGAGTATCAATAATGTTTATTATTGAGTTTAAGTTAGTGTTAGTTAGTGTTTAGTTTTACTCGAAAATTAATCAAAAAGGTCGCCTAGTTAGCGACCTTTTTTCGTTTTTAATATTTCATTATCCCAATTATATACTAGTACCACCTCGTACATAATTCTTCAAACTTAATAGATTTATTTATTTTTCCTTTTTTTAATATAAATAAATTACACGTACCCACCTAGTTACATAAAACTTATATGTGTACCCTATTTCGATCTACTAAAAAAGAGGTTTAAACTTACCTTAACCATTCAAAAAAACATGGAATTCCCCTAAATGGATCATTTTTTGAAAGACAAGCATAAAAAATTAAAAAGAAGGTATTAACATAAATATAAAACAAAAAAAAACCACTTAAAAAAAGTGGTTTTTTTGTCGGGGTGGCAGGATTCGAACCTGCGACCTCCTCGTCCCAAACGAGGCGCGATGACCGGGCTACGCTACACCCCGAAATATCTTCCGATAATCGGATTGCAAATATACATCCTTTTATTTATTATTTGTACTTATTTTTAATAAAAAACAAAAAACTTTTTCCCAACCCCTTCTTCGTTAAAAAAGTGGTTAAAACCAGCACTAATTTTTTATAGAAAACGAATATTGCTTAACTTGTTGCCCTACAACTAATTCCTACATGATTAAGATTTACTTAAGTACATTTTTTATGCTATTATACTGTTTTTCAGGTATTTTAGGACAAAACTACACACATTACAAAAAGCCTAAACTGGTAATAGGTATTGTCGTAGATCAAATGCGATACGATTACTTACCGCGCTTTTATCAAAAATTTAGCGAAGGGGGATTTAAGAGGTTATTAAGAGGTGGATTTGAATTTCGCAACCATCACTTTAACTATATTCCTACCTATACAGGCCCCGGACATGCTTCTATCTTTACAGGGACTACACCCCAATACCACGGAATTATAGCCAATAATTGGTACGATAAATTTAACAACCAAACGGTATACTGTGTTAGCGACACCATAGTACAACCACTAGGTACCAATAGCCCAAACGAAAAAATGTCTCCCCATAGATTAATTGGAACTACTTTTGCCGACTCTAACCGCTTGGACACTCAGTTTAAAGGAAAAACCATTGGTATTAGCATTAAAGACAGAGGTGCTATATTACCTGCAGGACATGCTGCCAACAGGGCATATTGGTTTAGAGGTAAAGAGGAAGGGCAATGGGTCTCTTCTAATTACTACGGCCCCCAATTACCTAAATGGGTTACTAAATATAACAGTAAAAAACCGGCAGATCCTTATTTAAAAATATGGACTACCCTATTACCTATAGAGCAGTATACAGAAAGTGGAGCCGACAACACCCCATACGAACAAGGTTTTATAGGAAAAGAAACCCCTACCTTCCCTTACAACCTTAAAGAACTTATGGCTACAAATCAAGGGTACGATATTATAAAACAGTCCCCCTTTGGAAATTCTTTAGTTACCGATTTTGCCATAAAAGCTATTTATAATGAAGAATTAGGTCAGGATAACCATACCGATGTACTTACCATTAGCTACTCTAGCACCGATTACGTGGGGCACAATTTTGGTGTTAACTCTAAAGAAATCCAAGACACTTACCTTAGACTAGATTTGGAATTAGAAAAACTCTTACAAGTTTTGGACAAAAAAGTAGGTATTGACCAGTACACCATTTTCCTTACGGCAGACCATGGTGCTGTACAAGTCCCACAATTTTTAAAAGATCATAAAATACCTGCTTATTATTTTAATCAAAAAAAGTTTAAGGCAGATATCAACACTTTTTTACTATCTAAATTCTCCAGTAACGGTCTTGTAAAAAATATTTCAAATCATCAATTATTTTTTGATTATAAAAAGATAAAAAGCTTAGGTTTGTCCGCTTTGGAAATTAGTACTGCATTACAACAATACATGAGCCAACAAGCACATATCCAACATGTTTTTACGAGAAGCCAACTTACACAAAACAGCCTTACTAGTAAGATAGGAAAATTGGTACAAAACGGATTTCACCAACGCTTTAGTGGAGATATTTTCTATGTATTAACCCCTGCTACAATTACCTACCCTACTAAGGGATCTACCCACGGAAGCCCGCAGGTTTACGACACGCATGTACCTTTACTGTTTTTTGGCAAGGGAATTGCAGTAGGTACTTCCTACGAGGAAACCAAAGTAGTTGATATTGCCCCTACCGTATGCGCCCTACTATCTATTGCCCAACCCAATGCATCTAGCGGAAAAGTACTATTTAAAGCCCTTAAAAACTAAATTATATTATATATGATAAAGATATACTTCTTTTTCTCTCTATTACTCTGCTGTTTTTCTTCTTTTTCGCAAAGAAAAGAAATTAATAATGCTTTTGATAAAGGAAGTTACCACCGTGTAATTATTTTAGCAAAACAACTCCTAGAGGAGCAATCTGGAGATTATCAAGTATTTTTATTAATAGGTAAAGCCCATAATGCTTTAAATCAATTTGAAGAATCTTTACCCTATCTTCTTAAGGCTAACGAGTATGCACAAATAGAATGGCAATATGCAGAAACTTATGTAGAAATTATGGAAGCCTACTACGCCTTAGGTAATAAAGAAAAAGCAAAGCGCTATTAT
>CALGNG010000051.1 GCA_937958735.1 uncultured Aquimarina sp.
GTGACCTTGTGGTAAATCTGACGTTCGAGGTATAGGGTTTCCATTTAAAACAGTAGGTATGTTAAATTCTACACTACCCCCAAAACCACCTAAGGTATTGGTAGTAGATACACCGTTGTAAATACGAACGTTAGCATTATTTTCGTCGCGTTCAATTAAATTTACTTCTACAGCTCTAGTAACACTGTCGCCACTTCCAGGGTGGTATTCTACTTCGAAGTTAATTTCCTCACCTGCAGTAAAAGTATTGGTAGTTAAAGCAGTTCTAGCTTCATCTCTAATACCTAAAGATGCCAATACATCCCATGTTCTTACATAGTTTACTCTATACTCTAATGGAAATTGTTGTAAAAGAGATCTAGGGAATACACTATTACGATCTGCTTCTGGTAAGGCATTAAATTGGGCATCACTTACTGGTGTTCTAGGGAAAAATTGATTACACTGGAAAAAAGCAAATTGTCTTCTCATACCCATAGATAGAGTAACTTGCATTGGTCTAGCAGTTCTACCATGGTAGATATTTGGCTTACGTGCAATCTCTTCGCCATCTATATACCATATAATTACATCTGGTCTGTTTTCCATACCATATACATGGAAGTTTCTAGAAGGATCTTCATTTTCTTCAAAATGATGTAGGTTTTCTAATTCTTCTGGGAAAGCAGCAGGTCTTTTAAATAATCCTCTTGGAGCAGGAAAAACCTCGTCGCATCTACCAATATTAGTAACCACATTAGCATGTAGGTTATGTTCGGATGCTAAATTGTCTTCAGGTTGGCTATTAAATTCTAAATTAGGACATCTTTGTGTAGCAGGGGCAAGACCTTGTTGTATTTCAACAACATCAATTTCGTTATATAAAGAAGTGTTTAGTGGCTCGCCGTTAAAGTTCCCAAATTGGCTTTGTAGCCAAAAAGCAGGAGAAGCAAAACCAGCAGGAGAAGCGTGTCCGATTATTTCGGCTTCATAATAGCCAAAAACCCCTTCGGCTCTAGAGCGAAGAACTCCAGATTTAAATAATAATTCTTGATCGTCGATAAATACTCCAGGACCAGCACATCCATTTGCAAACCTACGTGTGTGAGGTTCGAAAGTAGCGCTAATTGTTAGTGCTCCTCCACTAACATTAACATTATCGTCTGCCCAAGACCATACTCCTACATCTCTAGGGTTAATGTTCCATCTAGAGGTGTCTACTCCATTGGTGCTATTAGCTCCTGTTGCTCCGTTAAATTCATCGGATCTACCGGCCAATAAATTAAATCGTTGTGCAGGATTTGTACTAGATACTGGGCGGGTGGATTGTGCCGTAATTTGAAGCACAAAACCACAGAGTAAAGCCATTAAAAAGTTTCTTTTTTGCATATTTTGTTTTTTTTGGTTAATTTTTTAACTACTTGATATATTTGTTGAAAAAAAATTATATCGTTTTCGTTATTATACAATCCAAAAAATAGTCGAAATGCTAATTAAAATATTACTTTTTTTTGCTAAATATAAAAAAAGAGTAATTTTATAAGGTTATTTGTGTTGTTTTTTTTGTAGGAATAAGATGTAGGCTTTCTTTTGGGGTTTTATATAAAAAAAAAGAAAACTGATTATTAAGGGCTTTGTAACTTTTTTTATAATTATTTTATTTTAAGCAAATTATGTTAAAAAATATTAAGTAACATAAGGCGGGCTTGTAGTGGGATTTTGAAAGAATGGTAAGGTATTTTTTGTAGGAGTAATTTTTTAATACCTTGTATATTAATTATTTTTTAATACTATAAAAAATAATTAATAACAAAATATGGTTTGTTTTCTAAGAATAATTTGTTAGTTTTTTAACATAAAAAACTATGTAGTTGTGGTAAGAAAACTTGCTTTAAAGGATTGTGTTTGTGCTTAATTATTTGAGATTGAGAGTAAATGTATAGTAGAAGGGTAGGTTTTAATATTGTTTTTCTTATAATTTAGGGATAGGTAATTATAGAGGTTGCTTTTTTAATTTTAGAATAATTTTTTCCTAGAATAGCTTGGAAATTGTATAGAATAAAAGTGTTATTATAACTCGGTACAAAAATCGTTATAATAGTTTACAATATCTTCTAGATGAATTTCTCTGTATTCGCCAGAATCTATTTTTTCTACAAGCCCATTACAATCTATTAAAAAATCTATAGTACGTTTTCTCCATCGGTTAAAAATGCCACAATTTAAACAAGAAGGATAGTCGTCTCCTTTTTTAAATAAGTAATTATAAACTTTAGTTACTTTTTGTGCTAATCTAATTTCGATTAGATTTAATTTGTCTATGGGTGATATAGGTGAATTACGAAAATTAGTGTAAGAAGATTTTTTGTCTCGGTATAAAGCCAGCTCTCCATCGGTAACAAGCTCTAATAGTCTAGGTTTACTTTCTTTGTTAATTTGTATGTATTGGTATGTTTTTAGGTCTAAATAAGATCCAAAGATGATTTTGTCTACCATTTCATAGTTCCAGTAATCTCCTTTTTGATCTAACGTGAGTCTAAATTTTATTCTATTGTTTTTAATTTGTCCATATCCACTAATAGAGTCTCCATCTTTAAAAAAAAGAGTAGCATCTTTGGATTGCCCCAAGCATTTAGCAGTAAGTAAAATAAGAAGTATAGTTAGTTTTACTATTGGATTCATGTATTTTATTTTGTAACGCTAAATATATAATTTTTATTATGAATTCTAAAAAATGCTATGCTACACGATTTAGAATATGTAGTAGAAGGGGCGTTAATGTTTTG
>CALGNG010000052.1 GCA_937958735.1 uncultured Aquimarina sp.
GTAATAGATCCGATGCAGATAGCCTAAAAACATATTTAGACAATTCTGGAGTTTCTCAAGAAAAACAGCATGTTGTAATAATAGGTGGAGGATTACTAGGATTAGAGTTAGCTGCAGCATTAAGAAAAACAAACGTAAACATTACTATAATACAACGCGGTAGTAGACTAATGGAGCGTCAATTAGACGTGGTAGCCAGTAAGTTATTAGCAGACGATGTAAGGGATAGAGGCATTCAAATTTATTTTGATAACGAAGTAGACACCGTCTTCAATACCTCAGACTACAATTTATCCATAACCCTAAAAACAGGTAGAGAACTAGATTGTAATGCAGTAGTATACTCTATCGGAACCATTGCAAATATAGAATTAGCAAAATCTATTGGATTAGAATGTAAAAGAGGAATAGTAGTAAACCATTATTTACAAACCTCGGATCCAGATATTTTTGCAGTAGGAGAAATAGCAGACTTTAATGGAAGTCTATATGGTATTACTGCGGCAGCAGAACAACAAGCCGACATTGTCGCTAAATTTTTGTTAGGAGATTACTCTGCCATTTACAAAGGCTCGGTCTTTATGAATATCTTAAAATTCGAAGATTTAGACCTATGTAGTATAGGAACATTAGACTACCCTCAAGACGACCCCGCATACCAAGAAATATTACTAATGGACGTTTCCAAACGTTTCTATAAAAAATGTATCGTATACAACGATTGGCTAATAGGAGCAATCCTAATGGGAGATAAAAATGAGTTTGCCGATTTTAAAAGATTAATTGAAGAAAAAATTGAACTTTCAGAAAAGCGAGAAGAATTACTTAGAGGAAGCAATACAGACGAACCTGTATTAGGAAGACTAGTATGTTCCTGTAGTCAAGTAGGAGAAGGTAATTTAGAAAAAGCAATACAAGATGGATGTCATGATTTCGCAAAACTATGCCAACAAACCGGAGCTGGATTAGGTTGTGGTAGCTGTAAAAGCGAAGTAAAACAAATTATGGAAAACATATTACAACCAGCTTAAATTTATAGTTATGACAATGGAATTACAACGCTTTCACGTAAAAGGAGGAATTATTTCGCCAGGCGAATTACAAAAAGTAATAGCTATGGCAGAATCTATAGGTTTAGACGCATTACACTTTGGATCCAGACAAGATATACTTTTTCCTACTAAGAACGATAACAAAGAATTAACCGAAGAACACGAAAATTTTGACCTAAAACTATTTGCTACACCAGAGCAACAAAATATAATGAGTTCCTATGTAACCATAGATATTTTCCCATCTACAGTTTGGCTTAGAGGAACAACTTACCTGTATATATTAGAAGAATTTAGATACTCCCCAGAACTAAAAATTAACATAGTAGACCCTAAACAACAAATGGTTCCACTATTTTCTGGAAATCTAAATTTTATAGCTTCTGAGCATGAAGATTATTGGTTTTTATATCTAAAGCTACCAGGTATAGAGCAAGAATATTATCCAGTATTAATATATACTTGGGATATAGCACATATGTGCGAATTAGTAGAAGATGTCTGTTCAACTATCAATTCGGTACAAGAATTATTCGAATTGTTAAATAAAACAACATCTTTAAATAGTAAAAATATAAAGAAAAAACTTACAATAGGTTTTTCTCCGTTTCCATATTACGAAGGGATGAATAAGATGAGTACCAACCAATATTGGTTGGGGTTATATTGGAGAAACAATCGCTATAGTATAGATTTTTTAAGAGCACTTTGTGTATTTTGTGTAGACAATCGCATAGGAAAAATATGTTTAACACCATGGAAGTCTTTTATAGTAAAAGGTATTCAGGCCGATTCTAAAATTTTATTAGAAAAACTACTAGGGCAATACGGTATAAACGTGCGTCATTCCGCTTTAGAATTAAATTGGCATTTGCCAGTAGATAACCAACAAGCATTAGATTTAAAAAAGAACCTAGTATTAAACTTCGATCAAAACGATGTAAGTACTTACGGGTTAACCTTTGGGGTAACATCAGAAGCCAATACCAATAAATACTTTACCTCAATAGTAATAGAAATTAATCAAACTTCTAATATAGAGCAATCCAATTTTGTAGTAAGGCCTACTTACAATGTATTATATGCCACAAACTTTAACCCTAACACCCGTAGCTATGTAGTATATGCCCAAGATGTAGATATGATGGATTTACCCAATCTATTAATGGAACTTACAAAAACCTTTTTCGAAAACTTAGGTGCAGAAAGGCAAGAAGTGAAAAAACCAGGATCGTTAAGATTAGAAGAGGAAAAAATAGTATTAGAAGTATACCAATGTAATAATTGCCAGACAATTTACGACCCTTCGATGGGAGATCAAGAGCAAAATATCGAAGCAGGGACTTTCTTCGAAGACTTACCAAAAAATTATATTTGCGCAGTTTGCGGTAGTAGCTTAACAGAATTTAGTGCTACAGAGATGGAATTTGTAGAAAAATAACCTCTTAAAATTAGACA
>CALGNG010000053.1 GCA_937958735.1 uncultured Aquimarina sp.
CGTTCGGGATTACTTTCTATAGAGCCTCAAACGGGGCATATTAAAGCTTGGGTAGGAGGTATTAATCATAAGTATTTTAAATACGATGCGGTAGAGCAACAAAAACGACAAGTAGGCTCTACTTTTAAACCTTTTGTATACGCAACCGCTATTGACCAACTGAAAAAATCTCCTTGTGATACTTTACCTAATGTACAGTACACTATAGAAGCTGGCCGATTAGGCACAACCGAAGATTGGACTCCAAGAAATAGTGGAGATAAATATGGAGGCATGCTTACCTTAAAAGATGCTTTAGCACAATCTGTAAACACAATAACAGCACAATTAATGGGGCAAGTTGGCCCTGTACCTGTTGTAAAACTAGTCAAGAAAATGGGAGTAGAATCTAGGATTATCGAGGTCCCTTCGATAGCCCTAGGGTCTGTAGATTTAAGTGTTTATGAAATGGTAGGTGCCTACAGTACTTTTGCTAACGAAGGTATTTACAACAAACCTACAATGATTACCCATATCGAAGATAAGAACGGAACACTACTATACCAAAACGTTCCCGATCCTAAGGATGTTATTAGCAAAGAAGCTGCCTATGTAACTTTAAACTTAATGGAAGGGGTTACACGATCTGGCTCTGGTGCTAGATTACGATCTAGCTATCCTAGATCCGATTATAAAAAAGTAGTAACTGGCTACCCATACGAATTTAAAAACCCTATTGCAGGTAAAACCGGTACAACACAAAACCAAAGTGATGGTTGGTTTATGGGAGTAGTGCCTAATTTATGTACGGGTGTTTGGGTAGGAGCAGAAGACCGCTCTACACATTTTGAAACCATTAGATATGGACAAGGTGCCGCCATGGCACTACCAATATGGGCGTTGTACATGAAAAAATGTTATGCCGATAAAACACTTAATATTTCTACTGAAGAATTTAACAGACCTAAAAACTTAAGTATTATTATAGATTGTGATAAATACAAAACCACAAAAAACGAAAATTCTAACCACGAAGAAGATATTGATGAATTTGACTCTATAAATTAGAAAAGTGATTTTGTTAAAAAAAACAATTCTCTTATCCTTTTTACCTTACGTGAAGTTGTATTTTAGTACCTCAATAAATTAAAGAAATCATTTACACCATGAGTGACGATAAAGAAAAAGTAGCAAAGTTAAAAGCACTGGAACTTACCTTAGCCAAACTTGATAAGGCCTACGGAAAAGGAGCTGTAATGAAAATGGGAGATGCCGCTATTGTAGAAGTAGAAACTATTTCTACAGGATCTTTGGGTTTAGACTTGGCTTTAGGAGTAGGAGGCTTACCCCGTGGTAGAGTTATCGAAATTTTTGGCCCAGAATCTTCGGGTAAAACAACTTTAACACTACATGCTATTGCAGAAGCTCAAAAAAATGGTGGCATCGCTGCTTTTATAGATGCAGAACATGCCTTTGACCGCTTTTATGCAGAAAACCTAGGTGTAGATATAGAGAACTTAATAATCTCTCAGCCAGACAACGGAGAGCAAGCACTGGAAATTACAGAAAATCTAATTCGCTCTGGAGCTATTGATATTGTAGTTATCGACTCTGTAGCAGCACTAACTCCAAAAAGCGAAATTGAAGGAGAAATGGGAGACTCCAAAATGGGGCTTCACGCACGTTTAATGTCACAAGCACTACGTAAACTTACCTCCACCATTAACAAAACAAATTGTACCGTAATCTTTATTAACCAATTAAGAGAAAAGATTGGGGTAATGTTTGGGAATCCAGAAACAACTACTGGTGGTAATGCCCTTAAATTTTATGCCTCTGTACGTTTAGATATCCGCCGTTCTACACAAATTAAAACTACCGATGGAGAAGTAAGTGGTAATAAAACACGTGTAAAAGTGGTGAAAAACAAAGTTGCTCCACCATTTCGTACAGCAGAATTTGATATTATGTATGGGCAAGGGATATCGAAAGTAGGAGAAATCATAGATATTGGAGTAGACTACGAAATTGTTAAAAAGAGTGGTTCTTGGTTTAGCTATATGGATTCTAAACTAGGACAAGGTCGTGATGCTGTTAAAAAGCTCTTATTAGACAATCCTGAGCTTATGGAAGAACTAGAAACTAAAATTGTTGATGCTATTAAGCTAGCTAAAGAAGAGGCCTAAAAGACCTTCTATTAAAACACAACACAGGACAGGCGATCTAATTAGATCGCCTGTCCTGTGTTGTGTTTTAAATAAAAATATAATTAATACAGCATAACTATTTCTAGCTCCTGTCTAAAACTGCAATTATTTTAATAGAAGAAGAGGTCGTTTAAATATTTAAACGACCTCTTCTTCTATTAAAATAATGATATAATAAAAATAAAACTTTATCTATAAATTATTGTTTTACAAATTTAGCTGTACCGGCATCGGTAACTAAAAAGTAAATTCCGTTGGTTAAACTAGAAACATTTAATACACCTGTTCCTGCTGCCTCCAACACTGTAGCTCCTCCTAAATTTATAACTTTATATGTTTCTGTTTCAACACCTATAGTAAGCTCTGAACTTACTGGATTTGGATACATAGAAGAAGATATATCTTCTTTACTAAATTCTGCAACACTAAGCACAGGTGGTTCTGTAATTTCTGATATTCTAAATCCATTAATTGCAAAACTTCTAGGATTAGGTGTTGCTCCCCCGTTCGGAAAAGTAAAACTATCTGCTCCCGTAAAGCCTCCAACATTTAAACTAGCCTCTATACTATTTTGATTAGCAATAATAAATTGTTGCTGAACAGCACCACTAGCAGTATCAACTGTAAGTATATTAAATCTTAACTGATAAACACTCCCGTCTGTAAAAAACACACCATCTGTATCGTTAGTCGGATTAAGGTCTATAGTCGTCGTTCCATTAGTAAAACTTTGTGTATCAGGAAAGGGAACTTGAAATGTGGCCGTCATATCTGTACCAGCAGGAAGATCTTGTCTAGATGCAGCATTCCCCAAATTAAAATACCCACCACCTCCAGGTACCTGTCTTCCAAAACGGGCATTAACACCTAATACTGTCTCTGTAGAAGTATAAGTAATGGTTACAGGAATATCATCTCCTCTTTCTGTCGTTAAAATTGGCTGCTCACTTATACCTGTTATCGTTATTACTTGCCCTCCTTGTCCAAAAGCAAAAACGGACGTAGATAGAGCTAAAATATAAACTGCTTTTTTAAGTAATTTTTTCATCATAATTTGGGTTTAAATAATTATACACTTACAATAGTATGATTTTTTACTTAAAAAAACAAAATATATAGCATATTATAATAAAAACCATGTTAATTAATGTTAATTACTAACGAAAACATTTTTGTAAATTTTCGATAATTACCTATTTATTATATTTACTAGGTGCTATCCCAAATTTATTTTTAAATGCCCTACTAAAATAAGACATACTTTTAAAACCCATTTCTAAACACACCTCTGATACTTGACTATTTCCTAAAGACAGCATTTCTGCCGCTTTTTGTAGTCTATAGTTTTTTAACAACTCGTAAGGGGTTTGGTTAGTTAAGGCTTTTACTTTTTGAAAAAAATGAGACCTACTTATGCACAATTCTTTAGACAAGAAATTTACATCTAAATCTGAATCGCTTAAATTTTCGTTTATTAACACAAAAAGCTTATCTATAAATACTTTATCAAAATGGTTATCTTGAGTTTTTATAGTATTGGAAGAAAAATTTTGCTGAAAACGCTCTCTAAGTATTTCTCTGTTTTTTAACAACATTATAGACTGTAACACCAAGTTTTTAACCTGAAATGGCTTACTAACATACACATCTGCCCCTACTCCTAGCCCCTTTAACCTATCCTCCATTGTAGATACTGCGGTTAACAGTATTATAGGAATATGACTTGTCCTAATATCTGTTTTTATTTGTTCGCACAATTCTACCCCAGTCATAACAGGCATCATTACATCACTAATAATTAAATCTGGCAAGTCTTCCTCTAAAGCATCAATACATTCTTTACCGTTCGCGAAAATTTTAATATCAAAAAAATCTGTAAAAATATCTCTTAGAAAAAAACGCATCTCATTATTATCTTCTACTATAAATAATTGCGATCTTTTTAAATTATCGTCTATAACTATTTCGGATAAATTATATTCTTCTTCAAAAAATTCCAAGCTATTATCGTTAGCCATTTCTTCTTTAAAAATTTCTTCTAATTTTTCCTCTTTAACATCTAAACTATCTATGTTACCTACTGGAATTTCGAAAGTAAACTTAGCGCCCTCTCCTATTTTACTTTCAACAAAAATTTCCCCCTGATGCAATTCTATTAATTTTTTAGAAAAAGCAAGACCTATTCCAGACCCTCCACTTACATAATCTTCTTTTGATTGATAAAATCGATCAAAAACATAAGGTAAGTCTTCTGTAGAAATACCTCTCCCAGAATCCTCTACACTACAAACAAGGCGATTTTCTTTTTTATAAAA